>JBGQIO010000094.1:0-12377 GCA_041498515.1 Anaerolineae bacterium | reverse complement strand
CGGCGGTGAGCCGATTAACACGGCGGCCATCGGACTGCGCGATATCCATTTCACTACCAAAGCCCATGCCGCGTGAGAAAGAATAAATGAAGTCGCGGCCGTTAATCATGGGCGCAAGGTCGTAGGTCAATTCAGTGATCGGGATATTATCCCGGCTGCCGTCCGTGTGCACGCGCACAATTTGCGGATGATCGATCGAGTCCACTCTGAGGTAGACCGCCTCACCGTCCGGCGTCCAGGCTAGGAAGTGGCTGTCAGAATCCGTAACGGCTTGTTTTAGTTCACCGGTATCCGTATTTACCCAGACAACTGCCTGTCCGAAAGAACAGCTCAATTCAAGCGCCAACCAGGCACCGCGCGGCGCGGGAAAAACGTCCTCGAGGCCACAGCCGACCGGTAAGGAAATAGGGATTTCATGCAGAGGTCGATCATCCGTAGAGAGTTCAACCAGGGCGGGTGGGTCCAGGCGAAAAACGTAAAATGCAGCCTTTAATGGAGTTTGCGGAGGGCGAGAACAGGCAGAGAGAGCAATCAGCAGCAACGAGAAAGCAGCGAACACGGAGCAGGGCTTAGTGAGCAGTGACCAATTAGCAGCGAGCAGTTTAGGGTGCACAAAATGATTATAGCCCGGGGAAAGATTATAATGCTCGAAGAATCAGCGATCCCAGAGTGGTCATTTATATCCGGTCATTTTTGACCAGTGAACTAAACACCTTTGTGGTTAGCCCCCTCGGGAGCCAGGAAGGTACCCAAGAAAGGTCTTATGCATATCCTTGTCACCAATGACGATGGCGTTCAAGCACCGGGGCTGCTGGCCCTCGCACAGGAAATTCGCAAACTCGGCCGCGTGACGGTCTTCGCACCGGACCATAACTGGTCGGCTTCGGGACATGTCAAAACGCTCGACCGGCCCTTGCGTGTGCACGAGACGCTGCTGGCCGACGGCTCCTCCGCATTCATGTCCGATGGCACTCCCTCGGATTGTGTGGCGCTGCCCCTGCTGGGTATGACCGATCCGATCGACCTCGTGGTCTCGGGCATCAATCCCAATGCCAACATCAGCCATGACGTGACCTATTCGGGCACCGTCACAGCCGCCATGGAAGCGGTCATCAGCGGGGTGCAGGGAATTGCCATTTCCCTTGATTCTCCGGAAGGCTTCCAAGGTATCCTCGATTACAGCACAGCTGCGCAGATAGCACGCCGCATCGCCGAGAAGGTTATCGCCGACGACCTGCCGGAAGGTGTGGTATTAAACGTCAATGTACCGTATCGCAAGGAAAACGAACTCAAAGGCTATATGATCACGCGCCAAGGATTGCGTGTCTACCGCGACGCGCTGGATGAACGCCTCGACCCGCGCGGGCGACCGTATTACTGGATCGGCGGTGAGGCCCCCACCGGCGTGGTGGAAGAAGGCACGGACTTTGGTGCGCTGGCCGAAGGGTACGTATCCATTACACCCTTGCAATTGGACCTGACGAATTACAAAGCGATGGACGTGTTGAAGAAGTGGAAATGGAAATAACAATATATACGGGAGGAGCCACGTTTTCCACCGAGCAAATAAAAACCCTACGAAATACTTTTCACATTCTGAACCAATTTATGGTCCTTATGTGGAAGATGGGGATGGGAAAAATGATCAACTTCTGGCCCGCCGTGGTAGGACGCATCATGATCATCCAACATACGGGCCGCAAAAGCGGGAGAACACTTTATGCGCCGGTCAACTACGCGATCGTAGATGGAGAGGTCTATTGCGTGGCAGGGTTTGGCACAATCACGGACTGGTATCGCAACCTGATGGCGAATCCGAATGGGGAAATATGGCTACCGAACGGGAAAGGCCGGGTGAAAGCGATCGACAGCTCAGACTCGCTTCAACGTCTACACCTGATACGAGAGGTGCTCATCGCCTCAGGGTTTGCAGCAAGGCTGTTTGGCGGAATCGATCCAACCAGGATCGATGACAATACGCTTAATAAGATCACGCGTGATTATCGCGTCATCCATTTCATCGGAGAATAAATCGCATGACAAACTACCTGGCTTCCCCCACACGCTATGATTCCATGGTTTACAACCGCGTCGGACGCAGTGGATTGAAACTGCCGGCCATCTCGCTCGGCTGGTGGTACAACTTTGGCGGCCTGGATGTGTTCGAGAACGGCCGCGCCATCGCCCGGCGGGCCTTCGACCTGGGCATAACACACTTCGATCTCGCCAACAACTACGGCCCGCCACCCGGCTCGGCGGAAGAAAACTTTGGGACACTTTATAAGCAAGATTTTCACCCGTACCGTGATGAACTCATTATTTCCACCAAAGCCGGTTACGATATGTGGCTCGGTCCCTACGGGGAATGGGGTTCGCGGAAGTATATGCTGGCCAGCCTCGATCAGTCCCTCAAGCGCATGGGGCTCGATTACGTGGATATCTTCTACAGCCATCGTCCCGACCCGGATACCCCGCTCGAAGAAACCATGGGAGCGTTGGATTCTGCCGTCAGACAGGGAAAGGCTCTCTATGCAGGCATATCAAGTTACGATGCTGAACTGACACGGCGCGCAGCACAGATCCTGCGAGAGCTGGGCACGCCGTGCCTCATCCATCAACCGCGCTACAGCATGTTGGACCGCTGGGTGGAGGACGGCTTGCTGGACGTGTTGGACAACGAGGGCATCGGCTGTATCGCCTTCTCGCCTCTCGAGCAAGGACAGTTGACCGACCGATACTTGAAGGGGATACCCTCGGGAGCGCGGGCGACCAAGACCGAACGCGTCTGGCTGACCCCCGACGATGTGAAGCAGAACCTGCCCAAGGTGCAGAAGCTGAACGAGATCGCGCAGAAACGGGGCCAATCGCTGGCACAGATGGCGCTGGCCTGGGTGTTGAGGAAACCGGCGGTTACGTCTGCCTTGATCGGTGCGAGCAGCGTCAAACAACTGGAAGATAATCTGGCTGCACTGAACAACTTGAAGTTCAATGATGAAGAATTAAGAAGGTTCGAATCCATCTTAACGGCATAAGAATTGTGTCATGCTAAGCACCCAGCAGGAGGTGAGAGTCTCGATCAACTCTCTTCGACTCTTTGCCCAGGGAGACAAAACCAGGTCAGAAATGAACATTTTCAAAAAATTTTTCCCCGCTCCATCCAGCTCAACTTCGACCTTCCATTCGTTCGCGGTCAAGTGCAACCGCTGCGGGGAGATCATAGAAGGACGGATCAATTTGACCAACGAACTGAGCGTTGAATATGGCGCAGGCGCCGGCAGCGTATATTACGGTCGCAAAGTGCTAATGGGCAACGGCAGGTGCTTCCAGCAGATCGAGGTTACGCTGAAATTCGACGAGTCGCGCAAGCTGTTGGAGAAACATGCAACCGGCGGGCAGTTCGTGGAATAGCCCGGTTGGCGGTTAATATTTAATAGCTTATCGTGAGGAGGATCCATGCCACAATTTTCCTCTCCGCCTGATCCACAAGCTTTTAATAAGCGCGTCTGGGAACTGGTTCGAAAGGTGCCGCCCGGCAAGGTCGCGACCTACGGGCAGATCGCACTGATGCTGCCTCCACCCGCGGGAGTGGATTTTGAAAGCTATAAAGCCTTCAGTCCGCGCTGGGTGGGAGGCGCGATGGCGGCTTGCCCGGACGATGTGCCGTGGCAGCGAGTCATCAACTCGCAGGGCAAGATCAGCGAACGACCCGGCGCGCAGAAGCAGCGTCTTTTGTTGGAAGGGGAAGGCATCGAATTCGTTAAAGACAAGGTGGATCTAAAGAAATATGGCTGGGGAGGGCTGGACGAAGCCGACCTGCCGCAACAGAAGACTCTATTTTAAAAAATAATTTGGGGAATAGGCAGAAATAATATCGGAGGCAAGCACCGGATCAGGAACAGTACCCAGGTGTTATACAAAGCACTTGAGAATATAAGTATACTGTCCGCCAGGAAGTTAATAATAGGTAATTAGACGGATCGCTGCTTAACGGTATCCCCTGGAGGAAATCATGATCAACCAGCAATTGATGGATTATTTCAAATTCGATCAAGCCGACCTTAACGCGAATGAAAACGGACAATTCACCGAAAAGCAAAAAGCCCGAATCTTCAAAGAGGATAAGTCCGATAGAAAATGGAGCCGCATCGGTGGGATCGTGCTGCTCTTCATTGGCGCCATCGGATTAGGCGGTGCCATTGTAGGATGGATCGCAGATTCGGACTGGGGGTTCAGGATCGGTTTTGGGATCGGCTTTGGAGTCATTTGGCCGCTGATCTGGGGTGGGATCGGCGCAGCGTTGATCAAGAATTCATTCTCCAAGCATCAATTCAAACTCACCAAAGTACAAGGACGAGTTAACATCGTCCGGAGAGAATCCTACAGCAGCGAACATCATACAACCAGCGTGTTCCATGAATTGCATATCGGGGGCAAGGAGTTCAGTGTCAATGAAGACCTGGCGGATGTAATGATGCAGAGCGATGAATACATCCTCTATTACATTGACGATTCGGATGAGATCCTGTCGGCGGAATTACTGCTTCATGGATAAATCTCGAAATTTGTTTTCATCAATTATTGGGTAAAAATATTTTACATTGGTTTAGATACTGAAAAATGATTAACCCCTAATTTAATCATGGGTATTTTTTGATTTAACGTGTGCCCTCACCCCCGACCCCTCTGGTAGTGACCCTGCTTCGCATCCCGATGGGAGAGGGGAGAAGATCGGAACCCACAGGGTGCTTCGCGAAAACAGGATGGGGTCGGCGATATTCGCCGACCCCATCCTGTTTTTCTGCAGAATTATGAGATTAGGGGTGAGACATGTTTTCGACATATTACATGATTCGGGATGAGTCATGTTTGTAATTACGTAGTCCCTAGAGTGGGGAAAGCATAATCAGGCTGTCAATTCAACCACCAGCATATCCAGAGCCAGGTCAAGCGTGACCTGGCTGGTCTTGGCAGCCTCATCAATCTCGAGTAGTTTGTGATAGATCTTTTCGAGCGCCGGAAGCGTGAATCGCTTCGCCTGCCCATAAACCTTCTCGGCAACGAAGGCATGCACACCCAGGGCTTGTTCCACTTCGCGCAGTCCGCCGCGGACCTCGATCACCTCGCGGGCCAATAACAGCAGACGAAACTGTCGTATCACCATGCCCCACATACTAAAAGCGTCTTCATTCTCCAGCAACCCATGCAGGAGGCGTTGCGCGGTTTTTCCATTGCCGGTCGCAAGGGCATCCACCATCGCAAAAATATCCGGTTCGGCGGTGGAGATGCTAACCGCTTCCACATCCTGGATCCTGACCGGCCGGCTCCAATTCGCGTACGTCAATAATTTGGTCAATTCCTGAGCAGCTTGGCGCGTATCCGGGCCGACCAACTCGGCCAGTTTTGCAGCGGCAGCCTGGTCGATCGCTCCGCCCTGCTCTTTGGCGTTTTTGATGATCCAGCCCGTCATCTCCCACTGCGAGGGCAAAGCAAAGCGTTCCAGCTTATAGCCGGACTTCTTCATCCATTTGACGAGCCAGTGCTTTTCGTCTTCCTTTTCCTGGCGTGATTTATCGCGATAGGTCTTCAGGTCAACGTTCTCATAGATCATCAGCTGTGCAGTAGTGGGGACCTTATCCATGAAATCAAAGAATTTCTTGCGCGCCTGCGGATTGGAATAACGCCCCGAGGGGTTTGCCAGGAAAACCAAGCGCTTGTCCGCCAGAAACGGCAGGGCATTGACCGCATTATTCAGGTCATCTTCGCTCATTGTGCGCGCATCCAGGCGCGCCATGTTCATGTCTGCGCTGGTGGGGTCTTTAAATATCGAGACAGACTCCGCGAGCCGGTGCGCGATGGCAAATTCATCGTTGCCGTAAAGGAAGATGACGTTGGAGTCCTTGGGCATATCGTTGGGGCAAAGAGAGGCTGCGGCTTACGGGGAGGTGATCACGCGATGAGCGGTCATGCGGCCACGCAGGGTCCGGCGGACGTCGATGACCTGCAAGCCGCCCATGTCTGCCTCTGTGGTGATCCTGGCCTGGATCACCGGACCCAAAGGCTGACTAAGCGCCAGCCCAACCAATGCAAAGGTAATCGCGAACGGCAGGCGTAGGATCCGTCCGAGGGTTGATTTGGCGCCGCGCATGGCAAACCAGGCAAGAGTCCCTGCCATAAGCGCCGAAGTCGCCAGGTTCGTCCCGCAGCCTGCGTGGATAGCAAGCTCACTTTCGCCAGCGCGCAGCCTGGCCAAGGCATGCGTTACTGCGGACTGCACCTCCTCGGTCGGAAAATTGCCAAGGATGAAAAAACCAGTCGGATTGGAATGTCCGCCCATCGGAGTAGACGGATGCTGCGCGGCGAGCATATGCAGAGTGGCGTGTTCCAGCGCGTGATTGCGCCGGGTTTCCAGAATATAGGGTAGGTCCAAAATTGAGTCAGCCATAAAATGATTATATCTCCTGATGGTGCCACAGCTTTGCATCAAACCTGCGTCCCACGCCCCGGTGTGCGGGATCTTCGCGGCAAGAAGATCACTTGCCATCTTCGACAGCAACCCTGAAGAACACCCTGGAGAACAGCGGATCTCCGACTTTCAGCCTTGCAGGAAAAACACCTGCACCTGCGGGGACACAGAATCCTGCTTTACGGAGGGGCCGTAAGTTAATATATGATGATTATATCTTCGTCACGGATTGGCATTTTCCATCGCGTGATAGGTTTCCAGCAAATGCAGAAGGATCAGGTCCGTAAACGCATTGACCTTATGCAAAATTTCCCCCCAAGCCTGGGCGGAGGGGACGTTGGCTTCCTGATAGACCTGGATCACCGATTGAAGCAGAACATCCCGGAAAAACAGGAACGCCCGGGCTGCGTCCACGTTGTTGAGACCATAGCGGCGGGCTCGCGAGGCGTATTCGTATCCGATCGAATGAGCCTCCGAGGCAGCTGCGTCTCCATCGGTCTCAAGATAATTGATCAGACCCTGGAACAAGGAATGAGCAGATCGCCTGTATTGGACACGCGCAGTCTCATCCAATTTTTGGTACCAGGACTCCTCCGAGAGACGGCCCTCCGAGATCTGGAGACGAATGTCCCTGACCGCAGCCCGCACCACATTGACCGGATCTATGGTCTGATGGCCGCGTGAGGTAGTGGACCAAAGCAAAACTTCACTGCGCTTATAACGGCGATGCCCGCCGCGTGTGCGATAGACGGGCAGCAAGCCCTTGTCCGACCAAATGCGTACGGTGCTAGGATGCACGCCCAATAACCCGGCGGCTTCATGCAGGGAAAGCCATTCATCTTCTGTGGTTTTTGGGGGTGTATTCATAATAAAACCAAGGCACTACTTCTACGCACTGTGCTTAAAGAATTAACGCGAAGCCACTTAGCTGCAAAGGTTCCAAAATCTCCTTTGCGGTTTTGCACCCTTGCGTTAAAAATACCAATCAATAGATCAGCCACAAAATTTCGAGAATGAAAGCAAAGACTACTGGGCGGTCTTTATCATTTGCCTGGCAACTTGCATTAATTCGTGCGCCGAACGCAGCGTGCCCTCGCCGACCTCTCCCAGCATCTGTGAAAGTTCCAATAATTGCGGTTCGCCATCCAGGCGTTCTATACGTGTGAGAGTGCGATTTCCCTGAATGAGTTTCTGCACCTGATAGTGCTCATCGCCAAAGGCGGCCAGCTGCGGCAGATGGGTCACGCAAAACACCTGATGATTGCGCCCCAAATGCCAGAGCTTGAACCCGACCACAAGACCGACCCGCCCGCCAATCCCCTGATCAATCTCATCGAAGATCAGCGATGGGATCTCGTCGGCCCGGGCGAGTATATTCTTCAAGGCCAACATGAGACGCGAGGTTTCACCGCCGGAGGCGGTGCGAGCAAGCGGCTTGAGCCCCTCACCCGGATTGGGCGCGACCAGGAATTCCACCCGGTCGAAACCATTCTGATCGAAGGCAACACGCAACCCGTCGGCCAGGGGAATACCGTTCGGATCGGCCTTGGTCTGGAAGTCGACACCGAAGCGGGCAGCCGCCATCTTAAGATCGTCAAGTTCGATCTCGATCCCTTTGCCCAATTTCTCTGCGGCTGACTTTCGCCTGTCCGAAAGAATTTGACCCTGTTTGGATAAGGTCTGAAGCAAATTTGCTTCATCCGCTCCGAGAGCGGAGATGCGTTCACCGGCATTGGAAATATTTTCCAATTGTTTACGTGCGTCCCCACCGAATTTAATCACAGCCGGGATGCTCCCGCCGTATTTGCGCGTCAGGTTATGGATCAGATTCAAACGTTCTTCGGCTTCATCCAAACGCCTGGGGTTGTATTCAATGGCCTCGAGATAATCGCGCAGGCTGCGTACCACATCTGCGAGCGTATCTTCCAACGTGGCGGCTTCATTCGCAAGTTCTGACTGTGCGCCATCAATTTTGGCGAGTCCGGAGAGGGCCCGTGCGGCCTGTCCAACCAGATCACTGGCGGCAGGTGATTCAGGGGAGCCTTCATCCAAAACAGTGAGGGCTTGTTGGGCATATTGGGCCAGCGATTCGGCATTCGCCAGGCGGTCGCGTTCCTTGCGAAGCTCTTCGTCTTCGCCGGGCTTGAGCTTCGCGGCCTCGATCTCCTCCGCCTGGAAAGAGAGTATTTCCACACGCCGGTCTGAGTCGGCCTGCGCCTGACGGAGCTCGCCCAGCTCGCGGCGAACATTCAACAACTTCTGATAAGTCTGCCGGTAATCAGCAAGCGGCCGGGAAACCTCGGCGTAACGATCGAGCAAGCCAAGGTGAGCGCGCGGGTCGAGCAGAGACAAATGGTCCGATTGGCCGTGAATATCCACCAGCGAGGCGCCAATTTCCTTGAGCAGCGAAACGCCGACCATGCGGCCATTGACGCGGGCGATATTGCGTCCCTCCCGGCGGACTTCGCGGGTCAGGGTCACATAGTTGGGATCGTCCAAGAGTTCTTCGCGCTTAAGGATGGTGTTAACCGCTTCTTTTTCAGGACCTTTAAGCTTGAAGACACCTTCGACGAACGCAGCTTCGGAGTCCGTTCTAATCACGGTCGTATCGGCGCGGCCGCCCACCAGCATCTCGACCGCATCGAGAATAATGGACTTGCCCGCGCCCGTCTCGCCCGTCAGGATAATGAGGCCCGGCCCCAGCTTGAGATCGAGCTTATCAATGATCGCGAAATTCTGGATGTGAAGTTCAGTCAGCATTTATCTGCCAATACGGATGCCGGAAATCTGTGTGTACGCGGCCGGTACGGCCAAGAAAAGATAAACAATTTCCCAGATGGCGGGCAAGAGACCACCCAGACCCTGATAACCGCCAAAAAGAACACCGAGCAAGGCGGGGAGGCTAATCATGATCAAGGCAGGTAGGGCACCCACAACCATGCCGACCGCCGCGGTGGTAAAGAGGGGACGCGACCTTCGATTTTTAATAAAGCGCAAAACAAGGTTGCCGATCACCACTCCCGCGCCAGGTGCCAGGAACAGAACCAGCAGGCCAAAGAAAATTTGACTGACCACCAGCACGAGGCCACTGGCGACTCCCGAACCGATGGCAGCAACAACGAACGCGACGATATAGTCGGACCAAACGGCGGTATCGAACACTTTTTGCTGCGAACGCACACATTCCTTGCAGCGATAGCCGGTGGGTGTAAGGATCGCACACTGGGCGCAGATGGGACGCTCACAGCGGTTACAGCGCAGCATCGTTGGTCGATTGGGGTGGACGTAACAATATAAAGTATCGGTTTGGGTCATGCAACATCCATCTTACAAGTGAGGTTGATTCATATGAGCATTCAAATTTCGATAAAAATAACCCGGGTCCCCAAAGCGCACGAACTGTACGGCGTCCTCGGCAGCCCGAACATCCACGTGGTCACCTTCCTCAAGAGATAAAGCAGGCTGGCCGTCCACACTGACGACCGAGTTATCGCTTTTGACTATCACGCTGACCGATGAGCCCTCTGCAAGCACCACGGCGCGGTCCATCGACAAATGCGGGGCAATCGGGACGAGCAGGATATTCCGGAGATCAGGCGGCAAGATCGGCCCCCCGGCTGCCAGGGCGTAAGCGGTCGACCCGGTGGCAGTGGCAGCGATGAGGCCGTCGCATACGAAGGTCGTAAGCAGGCGCCCATCCACGCTGGCCGCCAAACGCACGGGCCGCAGGGTCAACCCGCGGCCGACAACAACTTCATTCAAAGCCTGCCAGCTGGCCAATGTCTCATCCGCGCGGACGTGTTTGGCAGATAACATCATACGGTGTTCGATCCACGCCTCGCCTTTTAAGAGCCGTTCCAGCATTTCGCGCCACTCATTTCGCTCGACTTGTATGAGAAATCCTAGTCGTCCCAATTTAATCCCCAATATCGGCACGCCGGATCGAGCGCAAAGATGACCGGCCCGCAGCATGGTGCCATCGCCGCCGACCGCGATCATTATATCGAAGTCGCCACTTTTAACGCGCTCCCGCAGACCCTCGTCATAAATCGAGCCTTGCGGAGCCTCGAAGCCTTTTTCATTCAGGAACTTGCCGATCAAATCCGCTTCGGCGAAGGCCTCAGGCATATTCGGATAAGCGACAACAACCGGACGTTTAGGAACGAACGCGCTAGACATTTCGAATTATTATACGTGAAAAGGAGGAAGTTTAAGGTTTAAGGATTAAGGTTGAAAGTGGAAAGTTGGCTTCGGCGATACATATCGCCGAAGTGGGCGATAGCGGCTTGTAGCCGCCTCGCCCGAAAGTTGCAGGTTGAAGGTTGCAAGTTGAAAGTGGAGATAGGGAGGTCGAAGGTATTGGCTACAAAGCTGTGAACTATCTTAGCGATTTAATTCTCCGAGGGATCAAGCCAGGCTTTCATCGCATACCTTTCTAAATCCACAAGCGCGGCAGCGGGCCGCATCTTCATGGGAACGCGGAACATTAGTGCGGACCTCGTCGCGTTTGATCATGGCCAGTTGGTCGAGGAGTGAAGACTCGAGTTGATCCGTGTAATCCACAGCGAAGTCGCGGTTGGGATAATGAATAATCCCGTATGGAGGGCGTTTGCCATAGGTCTTTTCCACCAGCAGACAATAGGCGGCAACCTGGAAAATATGCGAATCATATGGCGCTGCAGGCGTGCGTCCCGATTTGACCTCGACGGGAATGATCATCCCTTCCCGTTCAATAAGATAATCGGGTTTGCCGGTCAACCCCAACACGTGATCCACCAACGGCTTTTCGACCTCACCCCAGGCGCGCGTGTCGGTGTAGATGATGCGTCCGCCAGGCAGGCCGGCTTGGCTGCGTTGGCGAGTGGATTGCCAGAGGAAAATTATTCCAAGAATTACGAGGAAGATGACGAGATAGAACATGGTTCAGGGAGTTGAAGGTTGAAGGTTGGCTTCGGCGGCTTGTGGCCGAGCAGGAAGGTCATCTGCACCTCCGGTCGCCCGAAGGTTGATGGTTGAAGGTTCGAAGGTTTCAAAGTGCGAGGTTAGAGAGTGAAATTGGATAATGGAAGAAGAGAGCGAATAGAGAAAAGTGACATGTGGTCCTTTAGCGAGCGCCGACTGCTTTGAAGACCTTCTTCACACGCGAAAGCGCCGAGCCTGATAAATCTTCTATCCGCTTTTCGAGGACGGCAATGAATTCCTTTTTGTTCGAGGAATCTATGACTGCGGGCAGACTCTTTTCAGAATGTCCGGCGACATCCTTGGGACGACAGGTCTTTAAATGATCCAGCAAGTAAGGGAAGATGACTTTGTTATATTTACCTCCTTTGGAGGCAGCCAGCGCCAGCGTCTGCACACCGTTATCCACCGTGATGACCGAACCCGAGTTCATGGCTTTTTGAATTTCAGTGAGGTGGGCAAAGATCAGATCCGCTCTAAGGTCGGCAACCGTACCGAGTGCGATCATCCCACCCCAAACCCGGCGATTATTCCTGCTTTTGAGCAATTTTACAAAATCTTCAACATAGCTGGCAATCAGAGCCGGTTGAAGATAGCCGATCTCATAAAGCACTTTGATGCAGTCCGCCTGCACGCGTTTATCTTTGTTCCAGAGATTCTCGGCAATCTCACGGATACCGGCGCTGTCCCTCCGCGAAGCAAGGTCCCGCGCCAATTCCTGATTGGGTACTTCATCCCGACGATTTTGAAAGTGGGCAATCCGATCCAGGGCAGACATTTGAACCTATTTTAAAAAAGAGGCAGTAAGGATCGCCACCAGCAGAACGAGAGCTGCCAATAACAAAAGCAAACCCAATGTACGGAGCAGGCCGGCTACAAGAACCTTGCGTCCATGCTGACGATGGAGCTCTGTGCCGGTCGCCAATTCGGTCTGGTTTTCCGATTCCACGCCCTG
>JBGQIO010000093.1:0-12383 GCA_041498515.1 Anaerolineae bacterium | reverse complement strand
TGGATTCAGAGTGGACTCTTCACTGACCGGCTTTCCATCGGACATCAAACCATAATTGCTGTATGTGGATGAAAAAACGAATCGTCCCACGCCCAGGTCGCCGGCTTGCTCATAGACTTGTTTGACGGCCTCCACGTTGTACCGCCATGCCACTTGTTTGCCCACCGCCTGGCAGGCCGGGAATCCCACGATCGCCGCCAAATGGACGATTGCACTGGGCTTCGGCCATTCACCGCGCAAGGCGTCTTTGATGGCCCGCGGCTCGGTCACATCGGCTTTGACAAAATGGAAATTGGGGTGGTGTAGGAAGGGGACCAGCGATTCGCCTCCGAAGAGCAGGCTGTCGATTACGGTAACGTGGAAATTGGCCCTCAGCAGTTCCGAGGTCAGCAGCGATCCGATATAGCCTGCGCCGCCTGTCACTAGGACATGGCGATCCACATTCATGTTCGGTCTCCCATATTGAGGATCACTTTCCAGCCCTTCAATTCGAGTGCCGGCGCCTGGGGGTCTTGAACGACGGCGACGCCCTGCTCAAGACACGAAAGCTTGCAGATTTCAGCTACATCGCCCTCACCGATGACTCGCACTCGGTTGAAGCCTGCCGCTCTGACGACATCCAAATGCTCTTTGATACGTCGGCGCGTTTTTCGATATAGGTCGAAGGAGCGTTCGATGTAATCCACGGTCAATCGGGCGCGCAAGGCAATGCCTTCCGGCGTAATGATATAGCGCAGTTTCTTCCGCTCGGCGCGCTGCACTTTGACATAGCCCTTGGCGACCAGCCGTTTGAGGTGCCAGTTGACGGTCCCAACCGCCACGCCGAGTTGGCTGGCCAGGGTGGATTGGTTCACATCCGGGTCGTGTTCCACTTGTTCGAGCAGTGTGAGCTCGCGAGAATGATCGTCTGAAGTTTCCATATCTCCAAAATTCAGTCGCTGAATTATAACACAGACCTTTGCAAGGGCAAATTCCACGCTTACAATCGGGTCATCATGCTAAATACCCCCCTCTTTGACTCAGCGGGACAGGTTTATCAGCTTACTCACAGCGCCCATTGGGACGCAGTTGCTCGCAAACGCGATAAATGGAGTGGCTGGGGTGGAACTTACCATCGTCGGCTCGCGGAGGTCTATCGCTTCCTGGTTAGCCCGGGTCTGCGCGTGCTTGAGGTTGGTTGTGGTTTCGGCGACTTGCTGGCCGCTCTCAAACCGGCGCGTGGCGTTGGGGTGGATTTTTCTGCCGAAATGATCCAACGCGCCCGGGCAAAATATCCTGCCCTCGATTTCGTACTGGCGGATGCGCATGATCTCTCCTCCGTGGATGGGCCATTCGATATCATAATTCTCTCGGATACTGTTAACGATCTCTGGGATGTCCAGCGCGTCTTTGAAGAGATTGAACGCTTTTGTCTTCCGTCTACACGGATTCTCCTCAATTTTTACAGCGGCTTATGGCAATTTCCGCTGGCCCTCGCCCAATGGCTTAACCTGGCCGCACCCACGCTCGTGCAAAACTGGCTCACTATGGAAGACCTTCGCAATATGTTAAGCTTGGCTGGTTTTGAATCCGTACGCGGCTGGCAGGAGATCCTCTGGCCTCTTCCTCTGGGAGGTTTGGCCAACAAATTTCTCGTGCGCCTCTGGCCTTTCAACGAATTTGCGCTGTCCAATTTCATGATCGCTCGTCCTCAGCCCAAGCCTCTCCGTGAGGAACCGAGTGTCTCCGTGATCGTTCCTGCCCGGAACGAATCTGGCAACATCCAGGCTATTTTCGAGCGGACCCCGAAAATGGGCTCGGAAACAGAATTGGTCTTCGTCGAGGGACATTCACTCGACGACACATATGTAGCGATCGAACGCGAAATGGCGGCTCACCCCGGGTCGAAGAGCCGGCTCCTCCGTCAGACTGGCGTTGGCAAAGCGGATGCCGTCCGCCTTGGGTTCGCGCAAGCCGCCGGTGATGTACTCATGATCTTGGACGCCGATCTCACCGTCCCGCCCGAAGACTTATCGCGCTTTTACGAAGCTCTTCGTGCGGGCAGAGGCGAATTTATTAACGGTGTACGTCTTGTTTATCCGATGGAAAAGGAAGCGATGCAGGGCTTGAACTTCCTCGGTAATAAGTTCTTCAGTCTAGCGTTCACCTGGATCCTGGGTCAGCCCATCAAGGATACCTTGTGCGGCACAAAGGTGCTCTGGCGTAAAGATTACGAGCTGATCGTCGCCAACCGTTCTTACTTTGGCGATTTCGATCCCTTCGGTGATTACGATCTCATCTTCGGCGCGGCCAAACTCAATCGGAAGATAATAGACCTGCCGATTCGATATCGCGAACGTACCTACGGTTCCACCAATATCTCGCGCTGGAAGCACGGCCTGTTGTTATTCAGGATGGTATTCTTCGCAGCCCGGCGAATGAAATTCGTATAAGAATTGCAAATGGATTCTTGCCGTATAGCCGGATTGGGTTCCCCCCGCTATATTAACGATGTGCAGTTTTTGTTTTTAGCTGATGAAAAAACTGTTCGGACTGGTGCTTTGTCGGGTTACTTGCAATTCCGAATATTTAACAACCTGCGGAAGTCCTTCGTGAAATCTTTTTCGCTGTGAATGCCGTCTACTTGGGCAACCTGTTTTACACAGGAAGCGCTGAAGAGGCCCTGCTCGACCGGTGTGAGGCTGTTCCAGTAATCGCTGTCGAAATACATGTAATCGAACCCCGCCGCATGGATCTTGAACGGATCAGGCGCATCCGCCAGGGCTTGCCATCCGGGCGATTTCAGATACCAGGATGGCGATGAATCCGTGAAACGGCCGAAGACCGTTGGTCCGCGGTAGACGACCGGATCGAAGATCAACGCCCTGGGTTCCAGTTTGTTCCAATACTCCTGTGTCATTTTGGCGTCCATCGGTGTGATGAAAGTTGCATACACCGGCTTTTGAATTGCGATCAGTTGGACGCCAAATAAGACCAATCCTGAAAGGGTTGTTACCAATCCACCGGTTACCACCGCGTTGTGGACAGCTTCACTTCGTTTGCGCGCCCAGATCCACAGCAAGGGGGCGGAATACAATATGCAGACGAAGAACCAATCACCCATCAAACGCGGGGTCGCGGTGAACAAGGGGCCTTTGAACGCCACAAATAGAGCGATCAAACTTCCAAACGACGCCGCGCTCAACGCCGCTTCATACCATTTGCCGAGACGAAATGATTTCCACGCCCAGACGAACACCAGCGGCGTAACCAGGACCACAGGGCCGATTTCAACCAGCGCCGCGAATAATTGGGCTGGATTAAAAATGGAAAGTGAACCAAGATGCGCAGAAACGATGGCCGGCGGCCAAACCAGGCTGGGCGAGGTATCGAAATAGCTTGCCTCTGCGTTACCTGAAAAGAAGCGGCTTCGTACAATTTCAGTCAACATACCCCCCTGCAGGATGGCTCCCAATACCGCCCCGAATAGGATCCCGGTCCAACCTAAAAGACCCCGCGGTAATTTAAAGGTCCGATGGACGAGCATCCATGTCAGGATGACGAGCGCAAAACCAAACCCAATAAGCAGGAATGCGATTTCGTTCGTGAGCGCCAGCGAAGCAATGAGCACGGAGGTCAGGAAGCCTGCGCTCCAGTGCCGCCGGCGATTCGCTGTAAGAAGGATGAGCAGCATGACCATAATGGCTGAACCGGAAATACCGGTATAAGCCATGACATAAGGTTGGTTGATGCCCGTGTAGAACGCGAACGGAAAGGGGATCGGTCCCGCCCCATCGATCTTCCAGTTAGTGAGCAAGGCTTCTGAAAGATTGGGGGCTGAGGCAGCCGCCGAGCCGATCAATGTGATATTACCCGAGATGTTATTGAGCCAGGCTTGGGGAAGCAAGAGCAATAGCCAGCGTGCCCCGCCGGCAAAAGCTAGCATAAAAGCGGTCAGGTACCCGATCACGCGTTTGCGGGTGAAGCGGTACGCCCAGGATCCGGCAAGGATGAGCGGCAGCGCAAGGATAAGGCCGCGCGCCAGGTCAAGAGCGCTCCACGGGAACATACTCCCGATCCGCATGACTTGCGCGGCAAACAGCAGCAGGAAATAGTGATAGCCGAAATTCACGGCGGGGTGGAGGGCAAAATGCGGCGGGACATCCCCGCCTGCCATAAGGGATATGGTCGGCAGGTTTTGATAATCATCGAAGATACCCAGGCCGCGCCCGATGGCATTGAAAAGCAAAGTAAGTATTCCGAGCCAGATCCACTGGGTAAGAGAGAGGTCGAACCGCAGATTCCGGCGAAAGGCGAATGCCGAAACGACGCCTGCCACAAGGACCAGCGCGGCCGAAAGCCAGAAAGCAAGTACGATCGGTATGCCGCGTGCCACCAGGTTGGCAAGCCAGGTTTGCAGCACGAGCCCGATCCCTAAACCAACCATGGCCGTTTCGCTTCGGCGTAAACGAAAGAGCGAGGCCGCCAGCAGCCAGCCGCCGGTGGTCCATAACGCAGCCCAGGCGATGAGTGGCACGATATCCGATAGAAATTTCATATTCCTATTTCAGTGGAAAGCAAGATATTAACTTTCGCTACTCAACCTTGGTTCGAGGTTTCGATGCGATGATAAGCACCAGGGTGACGCTATCTTCTTGCAGATTGCCGCTTACGAATTCCGGTCGCAGCCGCGAGCGCGCTTTCTCGAATGCTGCTTCATCCCTCTGCTGGATTTGGATCTCAACCTGCCTGAAATACTTCTCGAACACGCCTCGGTAATCCCAAAGGCGAAAGCGGTTGTGGTTGCTGGTCGGGTTGAGCCAGCCGCGCCATGCGTTCTCGGAGTAAGCCAACATTTCGAAAGGGTATTTAAAGAAATGGTCACGTAGGTCCACATAATGGATTTGCAGGCCATCGGGTTTTGTCAGAACAGCCAGGGCGCGGGTAATGCTGTCTACATCGTCAAGATGTTCGTAGACGGAACTGCTGATGACCAGGTCGACGGGCCGAAATTCAGCGGATGGGTCCACGTCGCGGACATCCGCCTGGAGTAAGGTCATATGTTCAGGTCGCGGTCGCGGGCGTCCCTCATCGAGGAATATTTGCATATCATACTTTGGCAGAAGTCCTTTGTTATGGACGTCGTCCGGCGCTGCATATTTATCACATAGCACCACATGATCTGCACCGGCTTCAAGCAGGCCTACCCCCACATCGAAGCGTCCACCGTAGCCGAAAACGAGGATGCGTTTGCCTCTAATGGAATCATTCCTCGCACGTAGAACCTCCAGATATCGACCTATCGCAGCTTTCGGATCTGCCGTCTCAAGGCCGGGGCGAATGATCAGCGAACGGAGCAGGAGAAAGCGCGTGAGACGTTCAGGCAGGAAGTGGCGTACGACGCGCGGCACGAGATAAGGCAGATTCACGGCGAACATCAATGCGAGGTTCTATGGCAATATGTTTGAACAATCATTGGGACCCTGGCGCGGTACTAGCATCTCCACACGTACGTCCATCAGGGTGTCTTTTTCTTCGTAATAGCACAATACTGGTTTAGCGATCCACTTTACCCAGGCATTGTTCTCTTCACCAAATCCATATTCGCTGTCCTTGATGGGCGTGCGCAGGGGATCGCTGATGATCAGGGAAAAACGATGCGCGGCCAGATCGCGGTAGAACGGTTGAAAATAAGCGGCATTGCTGCTCAAGGCTTCATCCATCATCAGTTTCTTCTCATACTCCGGAACCAGCCTGACGTCCTTTATGGCGCCGAAGGTCAATAGTTGTCGTTGATCCATGAACAGGACCTCCCCCTGGCTCTGGGCTGTTTTTACTGCCTGGCGCAGCTCCTGCAGATTGGTATTGATCGCCTGATCGGATGGCAGCGAACCAAGATCCTTGGGCTTAGCCACATCGGCGAGCACTGCCAGCCAACCGGCATCTTTTGCAAAGGAAAGGGGGCGCAGCGCCATCAGGGGCTGGAAGGCTGGGATCGCGATGATCAACAATACAGCTGCCTGCACCCAGGTTGTCTCCTTTTGAATGGCTGCCATCCGTTGTGCACCTCCCGCCTTCCAGGCCAGGGCAGCCGAAAACATCAAGGCGATCAGGAACATATCCATATTGTGCAGGTCGCCTCCACCGCCGATCTTGGTGCTGACGATGAGCCCCACTACCAGAAACGCCATCAAAGGTAATAGGATGGAAAGTTTCTGCAGAAGATTTAACTTCCAGGGTTTGGCCGCCAGGAAGAGCAGAAGTACGATCAGAGGGCCTGCAGCGATTACCAAGCCGAGTAAAATCCCATTGCCATAGGTCGCGTTTGGAAAAAGCCGGTACCAGAGCAGTGGTTGGGCCGTGGCTGCTGAGGTTACGGTTGTTACAGCGGCTCCGGTTGCTGCGGTTACTCCGGCTGCTACGGTTCCGCCTGAGGCAGCTGCTGGTGTGTGGCTTTTCAACGCATCTATTATTTGAGTACCGAAAGCGCCCAGTAAGCCGGCCAGGCCTATGCTTACCGCCCTTCCCCAGGCCTTGGGTATTACACGGTCTTTATCCAAAACCGCTCCCCCGAACTCCAACATGACCGCCCAGATCGCCGGGGCAAATATGTATGTAGAGCGGCTTACCAGTGCAAAATATCCTGATGCGGCGACAAGCGGAACGGCTGCCCACAGCGGCTGGCGCCACGCGATCGCAACCAGGATGGCGCATACTAACAAAGGAGCATGGATTGGACCCTGATTTAGGAACATAAAACCCCAGACTCCTGTAAGGATCCACAAGAGATTTCCTGTCTTCTCTGTCGGTCTGAAGGCCAGCCATCCGAGCAGGAGATAGGGCAGGATTGCCATTAAGGCGATCCAAAAGCGTTCCATCCCTACAGATACCTGTGGCAGAAGGAAAGGCAGCCCGCCTACCAATTGACGGCCAAAATCCAAATAAGCAGAAGGCGGATCCCCCGGAGAATAACTATACAAATTCTTGCCGAAGAGCAGGGAATAATCCCACAGGCGGTTGCCCTCTGACCAGCCGAGGGAAAAGGGGTAGCTGGTCACTGGTCCGAAGGGGTTGGTCAGAACGAATCCTGCTCCGCACAACACCGAGCCGATCAGGATTCCCGGCCAGTCCCAGGCGTTATCAGGATCCCTGCTGATAAAGAAGGCCAGGAAAAGGATGGTGATGCACCAGACGAGCAATCGTATAAAGGGTTTATCAAATACTACTCCCCAGGCTGAATATTGGAAAAGCCAGATTGGAAGGATCAATACCGCGATTGCGACCGGCCAGCGCATGCGGCCTATCCGCCCGCGTAAAGCGACCAATCGCTTCAGGAAGGATTCCGTTTTTTGTTTCTCCCAGAGTACGGATCCCGTTGCCAGGAGACAGAGCCCACAAAAGATGACAAATGAGAAGAAGGCCATTCCCCACTTCAGGGAAAACTCACCCCACCAGGTCCCGGTTCCCCAGGCAACATTATAGAATTCGAAAGCAGCTCCTATAAGGATACTTGCCATCAAAATGAATAATGTGGATTTCGAAAGCATTGCCTTGACACCGGGCGGGTTCACAAAGGATCCTTTATTTTGTCTGTCAGTAGTTTCTCATATTCGCTGCACATTTTCTCAAAAGTATACTCTTTCTCGACTGTCTCTTTCGCGGCCTTGCCCAGTCGTTTCCGCTCTTCAGGATTATTCAGCAGGCGCAGGATTGCCTCGGATACCTTTTCCGGGTCATCTAATGGGATAAGTAGACCGTTTTCTCCATCGCGGATGATCTCCTCGACACCCTGTACAGACGTTGCGATTGCAGGAAGGCCGTAACCCATGGCCTCCAATAAAGCGTTAGGCATCCCTTCGAAGCGGGATGGGAATAGGAATAAGTCTGCGAGGACCATTAATATGGGAATATCGTCGCGCACACCCAGGAATTTCACCCGGTCCGATATATTCAACCGGTCCGCTTCTGCTTCCAATTCCTGTCGCAATACACCCTCCCCTGCAATGAGCAGCTTGGTATTGGGGAATTTCGCTAACACTTGGGGTAATGCTTTAAGCAATACATCTTGACCTTTTTGATACCTCAAGCGCCCAACGCTTAACAATAAAATGTCATTTTCATTCCTGACTAATTCGTTGCGGACTCGGAGAACGGCCTCCGGGTCAACTCTTGTTAAGGCGACCCCATTTGCGATCTTGATGATACGATGAGGATGTACTCCTTCCGCTAATGCATCTGCTCTCACCCGCTCGGCGACCACTACCAGCCGTGTGGCGATGGACGAGTTGATCATTAGCGCGTGAAGCCTTTCCAGTCCGGGAGACAAACCTTCGATCTTGCCTCGGTGTGATCCGATCCGGGTGGGAATGCCAACCATCCAGGCGAGTGGCAGACCGATTAGGTTGGCATGATGCGTAAAAGTTTCGATCGCAGTGTAGCCTTTCCCTCTGATCAGTCGGAACAATCGGTATAAGCCCCTTAGGAAGAAAATTGCTTGAATTAATACATTAGCTTTAGGTGGGGCAAAACCCAGGTCGTGGATCGGGAAAGGGTAAGATGACCCCCAGCTGGGAAGCAAATTCTCTTTGTCGTACAGGAAAGCCGCCGTCACGGAATACCCATGCTGGGTAAACCAGGTGGCTTGGTGTAAGAGGTTATTTTGTGATCCGCCCGTAGCGATCTGGGAACCCAGAAAGAAAATAGAGGCGCTTTTTGCGCGACCAGGGAGGTGTGACATTTTATTGATTCAATATTGTTGTGCCTGAGTCCAAAAGTCCTCCGGCAAAGGTTGGAAGGCATGCAGGAAGAAAAATCATGGATCTACACTAGGCCGATTTCACATTCGAACTGTCAATGGCGCCGGCTGCGGATTGGCTTCCAGCCAAGCCTGGAACATCAACACGTCCCAAAGATAATATTGCCAGTTGTATTTTCCTGAGATATGCTCGCTCCATTTTTTCCGGATCGGGGCTGGGTTGAAGTAACCTTCCTGGTTCAGCCGGTTTTCATCCAGAAGGGATTCCGCCCATTCCCGCAGTTCGCCGCGCAGCCAGGCTGCGACCGGAATTCCAAATCCCATCTTGGGACGCTCGACCATTTCTTTCGGTATATAACGGTACAACACTTGCCGCAAGATCCACTTTCGCTTACGATCACGGACTTTGAAGTCCAACGGCAAACGCCAGGCGAATTCCACCACTCGGTGATCATCCAGATAAGGCACGCGGCTTTCCAGGCTGACATGCATACTGGCGCGATCCAGTTTGACCAAGACATCATCGGGCAGATACGTCATCAAGTCCAGATACATCATCCGTTGGACGAAATCTGGTATGAGGGGCCAGGATGTAGGCGACCTTAGCAATGTAAGCGGTTCATAACCATTAATGACTACCGCGTCAGGCTGTGCCCAATGGGACATCGCTCGCAGATAAATCCCATCCGCCTGACCGCTCTTGAGCATTTCGGCCAAAAAATAAAACTTGTTGTTGATCTCAAAGGGTTGGTTTTGTCCAAAACTGACGCGGGAAATGAACTCGCCGGCTGCGGCGCGTACCGGAGAAGGTATTCCACAGATCAAATTCCTGACGAGATTTGCCCGGGAATAGCGGGTGTACCCTCCAAACAACTCATCACCACCATCTCCTGAAAGGCTCACGGTGACATGCCGGCGGGCAAGTTGGGAAACCAAAAAGGTAGGGATCTGGGAAGGGTCGGAGAAAGGCTCATTGTACATGGCTGGCAGGCGCGGGATGACTGCCATCGCTGTCTCGGGCGTGACGTAGAGTTCAGTATGGTCCGTGCCGAGGTGGGCAGCAATGGCTTTGGCGTATTCAGCTTCGTTGTAGCTGCCCTCATGAAAACCGATCGTATATGTTTTGACCGGGAGTCGGCTTTGAGCCTGCATCAACGCCACGATACATGAGGAATCAATTCCACCGGAAAGGAAGGCCCCTAGTGGAACATCGGCTATCATACGCAGTCTTACTGATTCCCTTAACAATCCATCGAGCTCGTCCACAGCCTGCTCTGCGGTACCCCGGAATGGATCCCGCATCCCTTGCTCTACGACCTCCTCAGCTGACCAGTAAGTTGTGAGGGTCCCGTCCTGTTTTCCCCCATGGATAGGCAGGGACAGGATCGTACCCGGCGGCAATTTATTGATATTCTTGAAGATCGAGTGAGGCACGGGAATATAACTATGGCGCAAGAACAACGACAATGAATTACGGTCGATCTCGGCCTCGAAGGCGGGATGCGCACGCAAGGCCTTGAGCTCCGAGCCGAACAGGAACACACCATTACTCCAGCCATAATAGAGGGGTTTGACCCCGAGACGATCGCGTATAAGATGCAGCACCTTCTGTTGGCGATCCCAGAGCGCGATGGCGAACATGCCGTTGAAGCGTCGCACGGCCTCTTCCAGACCCCATTGAACGATGGCGGCTAACATGACTTCCGTATCCGAGGTCCCGCGGAATGGATGGCCGAGCGGATCCAATTTTTCTCGTAATTCCTCGAAGTTGTAAACTTCACCGTTGTAGACAATAACGTACCGTTCGTCCGCGGAAAGCATCGGTTGGTGTCCGGTAGGCGACAGGTCCAGGATCGCCAACCGGCGAAAGCCTAGGGCTACACACGTCTCGGCCTCTACCCAAACACCCTGATCGTCCGGGCCGCGGTGACTGATGGCCTCCGCCATGCGCGTCACAGTTGGGACCAATTCCGTATTGCTCAATCTGCGGGCAGATAGATCAACAAAACCCGTGATACCACACATTTCATCAACTCCTGAACGCTTGACGTTTAATGACTTGTTTTTGAAGGAGGCTCCTCCCTCCTTCATCCTTTCAAAGAAAGCCTATAGCTGAACCTGCCTTTGCTTGAATTTTATTCGCAAAGCCTTTACGGTTCCTGTCAAACTCCCGCGAAAGAAAAGCATTGCCATTCCGAACAGACTGACTAGATAGGAGAGCCATTGGACGACTGGTTGGATGGGATGCGGCCATGCAAGTTCATACTTTCGCCCATTGAAGCGCGGGTCGGTATTGTCGGAGGATGCGAAATACAAATATCCTCCCGATACGGAGTAACGGCCATTCCCATCATTGCTTATTCCCTTGGGCTTCGAGTTTGGCAGCGCCAGCGGTATCCCATTTTCATAAACCACCGCGGGTGAAGAACCGAGATCCGCCTGGCTCATCCAATTGATCCCAAGGGGAAGAATGTATAGATTCTTCTGCTCTGGCACGGCATCTTTTACCTGTAGGGTGATCTGCTGTTCGGCGAAAGGCAGGTGTATGACCGCCCGGGAGTATAAGACCATAAATACACCCTGCAGGACGAGAATAATAGCCCCGAATGCATATAGCTGGTTAGGAATCGACCCCGTCTTGAAATCGGAAATATCCATTACTAGGAGCAGCAAAATAATTCCGGCTCCCAACCCATACAGCAGGCGAAACATGTGGGTTGCACTTGGGTTTTGCTGCGATATGGTCAGTGAAGATGGGCGAACAGATGGCCCGTTCAAATAATAAAAGCTGTACGGGCGAAGTTCTTGGTTATCAGAAACCTTACCGCAAGCACTGAGCTTCCCGGCCTCAACCGGAAAGCTGGAAATCAACCACTCATTTCCAATGGTAGGGTCAAACCCCACCGAGATTTGTTGTCCGGCTTGTAAGCCAAGCAGTTCTTTATACAGGTAAGAGTATTGTCCGGAGACCTTTCTAACGGCTCTCAGAAAATCATCGATGCGGATGAACGGCATGTAAGATTCATTGGAGGCCTCATTGGGGATAAGGACAACCCGTATATTCTTGAGCACAGATCCTTGTAGCGATTGCTCGCCGGGCATACACGTCGTCTGTGCCGATGGAAGGGCGGATCCATTGGATGTTCGTGCCAATGATTGCAGTAGAATTGGCGCGGGGACTGCCAATATGACCAGGAGCACTGAAAAACCGATCGCCAGTCTCTCAACGGGAGTGGTGATCTCCTCGATGCTGCTTTCTTCCTTTAGTTTAAGCAGCTTTTTACCCCGGGATATGAGTGCACCTCCCCCCTCCGCGACCCACAATGCCGTGAACGGAATGGTAGCGGCATAAGCCCGCATATAATTTGCATCGATCGGAGGTAGCAGGGCGACGGAGGCGAATACACCGATAAAAGAAGCCAAGGCTAACCCATGGATTCCTTCCTTCCAATTTAATATATCATAGGCCAGGCCTATTAATGTCAATCCCCACAGAAAAATATTAACCATTGCTCGGAACGAACCGGAGGAGATATAGGTGAAGACCCCGTCATCCGGTTTTAAAAAATCGAGATAGCATCCAATCATGCCTCTCAATAAAAGAGCCGGGTCGGAGCGGATTTTCTGAATGGCCAGTGGCATGACTTCC
>JBGQIO010000092.1:0-12480 GCA_041498515.1 Anaerolineae bacterium | reverse complement strand
TCCCAAGAAAAGTCGGTCCTCCACCGATTAGACCTGCCAGGCCCAGGAATGCCCACGAAGGTCTGTCTCCTCCCACAAGCGGACCGACAATGCCAAACCCTTCGGTGGCGTTATGGAGGCTAAAACCAACAATGAGGAGAGCAGCAAAGGCGATCTCACCGCGCCCGGCTGATTGTCCGATAGCCAGCCCTTCAGAGAAGTTATGTAATCCAATACCGGTGGCGATCATTAAAGCCAGGCGTGACGGAGATAATTTCTGCCCCGCTGCAACCCGAAATTTTATGAAATGATGCTCGAAGGCGATCAGGCCCAGCAATCCTGATCCGAACCCGAGGATAAAAATGGCAAGTAAAACAACGAAATCACCATAGTTTTTATTTCCAATGATCGCCGCAGTTATTGGTTCAGAAAGTTTTGTAAATATGTCTATCAAGAGGAAGAGCAGGATGCCCGCGGAGATCATGGAAAGAAATGACCGCGCTCCATCCGATATTCCCTTGATCCTCCCTAGCGGCAAGCCGAGGTAAATCGTTAATCCGGCAATTGCGCCAAGAAATATAGTTTGAATAAATCCCAAGTTATGCTTCTCCGTTTGGATATGAAAATCAGCCTAAATAAGGCTGATTTATCTGGATTGTACCATGTTGAACTTTTTTCGAAAAGATTTTAATTGAATGACCGGTAAATTTTTCCCCAGTAACTCATTATTGAGTGCAGGCTATTTCTTGGTCTTCCTGCCCATTTTGTATTGGTATGCTGGGGCGGTTATACCGATAATCTTACAAAATCTATTATCAAGCAAACGCGATCGGATGTGTTTGTTCATTTGTTTCTGGATTTTACAACCTTTTTCGGTATTCCCTTAAATGACGGAGCATGAATTTCTTTAAATTTACAAATTGTCTCATCAAGCATTCTTGTCAAGATTCTCTCATCAACATACAATTGATCCAGAGATTCCTTTGCTATCGTGATTACAGTCGGTAATTCTGCATTATAGCGATGGTTTATTAATTGAAAGAGTTTTTCTTTTGCCCATGGAGTCGCGGATTGCGCACCCAAATCATCTAATACTAAAAGACGTGCTTTACGAATATCATCAAAAAGCCGATCATACTTTATTGGACTTGTCGGACTAAATGTCGAGCGGAGATGATCAAGTAAATCAGGTACGATAATGAACAATGGGGGATCGCCTAATCCAGCACGATAGTTAGCAATGGATGCCGCTAAATGTGTCTTTCCACACCCATACGGACCAGTTATCACAAGCCAACCTTTTGGTTTCTCTGCAAAAGAAAGAGCAGATTTCAGGGCCTCATCTAATGACTTGTTCTCCTCAGCCGATAATCCTTCTCCAGAGCGGTTCGTGAAATTACCAAATGTTCGATTTGATAGGAAATCAAGCGACGATAGATAAGAATGCCCTATGTCATCCGTAGGGTGGCGGTAATCAGGCGCCTGAATTTGAACCTTTGAAACTAACTCCGGATCTAAGAGTCGCGAACTAATTCGTGCTTCGATTTCATCTAAAGCAAGATTGGTTGTCACCACTGTCGGAAGTTTGTTGATATAACGATAGTTGATGATTTGAAACAATTTTTCCTGCGCCCAGCCGGTCGTATTCTGTGTGCCAAAGTCATCTAGTACGAGCAATTTTGCATTCCGGATTTCATCAAAGCGGTCTTCGAAGGTTGTATCCGCGTCGTTATAAGCAAAACGTAAGGTATCGAGCAGATCAGGCACAGTGAGAAAGAGTGTAGGCACGCCCATACCTACCGCATAATTAGCTACTGCAGCCGCAAGATGAGTCTTACCACAACCATATCCACCCTGCAAGAGCAGCCACCCATTAAGGGATTGTGCATAGTGCCGTGCCTGGTTGTAAGCCATTTCAAGCGAATTCGCTTGTAGTTCGCCCAGACCTTTACCGCCGCGCGCCTTGAAAGTTTCAAACGTCAGGTCCTTTAGTTCATCGAGATGGCTGAGTGCGAACAAACGGTCACGGACTGCGTTTGTTACGTTAGCTTTGCGGCAAACGCAAATCTCCAGTTTGCCAAAATCGGGAGAACCAATCGTTGTATCAGTACGCAGATATCCCAAGCCATGGCAGTACGGGCAGTTTGGATCTCCTAGAAGATCATTATTTAGACCTGTTGCGGAGTTGTTCGATTTTCTGTTCAATGGCCCGCTTGCGATCTTTTTTATAGTCTCGTCTATTTTGCTTTTCGCCACGACCCTCGTCCTTCCAGCGTTTTAAAATCGCTTCTGCATATTTCCAATTTCGCTTGTTATTCTTTACCGCCAATTCAATTGCTTCAACAATCCACTCCGCAGGATAAGTATTCTCGGCATCTTTCAATGCATCCGCGATCATCGGCGTCAGCGGTCCGATATTCTCCTCATATAGTTTGAATACGTTCGAACGTTCAAGAGGAGCGGACATGATCTTTCCAGACTCACGCCAGTTGCCGCTCGCGAAGGCTTTGGCTGCGGCGCGTCCCCGCGGTGAATTAAGGAAATAGAACTCATCGCTATCATGCACGGACTTCAACAGGCTGCCGCGCAGCACGGCTTTGTCCAGTCCTGAGCGGATCTCATTCTCTGGTAAACCGAGGTCGTTCACATCGAAGTCTGTCTCGCACAAGGCGTGGAATGGACCTTCTATGTGCTCCATCCGCCAGAGGGCAAAGAGTGTGATCTTCAACTCACTTGTGTCTGTAATCTCGTTAAGCAATTGATGAAAAAACGAGTCGGGAAGTTGAGTGAAAGACTCTGCGTCTGTAAAGCCATGAAAGGGGGTCATTAGACAGATTTGTATTTTACAAAATACGCATCACGTATTATTTGATTCGTATAATACTTCATTCATTCGGATTAAACATCTTGGTTGCGGCATTCTCGAATTTGGCCAAAGCGTTGCGGAAGATTAATTCCACACTCCCAACCGGCCCGTTGCGATGCTTGGCAATGATGATTTCTGCGATGTTTTGTTTGACTGTATCCTTCTCATACTGGTCAGGCCGATAAATGAACATGACAATGTCCGAATCTTGTTCGAGGGAACCGGATTCGCGCAAGTCCGAAAGCACAGGCCGTTTATCCGAACGTTGTTCCACGGCGCGGCTCAATTGTGCCGCTGCAAGGACCGGCACATTTAATTCGCGTGCCAGCACTTTGAGATTCCGAGAGATATAGGATACTTCCTGGACGCGGTTCTCGGTACGCGTATCGCCACCCATCAGTTGCAGATAGTCCACGATGATGAGGTCGAGATGGTGCTCGAGGTGCAAGCGCCGGCATTTGGTCCTGAGTTGAAGCGGTGAGATCGCAGGCGTATCGTCAAGGAAAATATGTGTATCCGATAAGACCTCAACGGCGTGCGCGAACAATGGCCATTCGTTGTCTTGTAATTTACCCGTTCGCATTCTCTGGGAATCGATCCCGGTCTCTTGTGCGATCAAACGCTGCACAACTTGTTCATTCGACATTTCCAGCGAAAAGATTGCTACGTGCTTCTTGTGGGTGAGTGCGGCGTTCTTGGCGACCGTCAACAGGAACCCCGTTTTGCCCTGACCAGGGCGGCCAGCGATGATCAATAGGTCAGAAGGCTGCAATCCTGCCAGCATCTTGTCAAGGTCAATGAAACCGGTTGGCACGCCAAAGATGTCTTCATCGCGTTTGGCAAGGTCGTCGATCCGGTCGTAATATTCACTCAAGACGGCGGAGATCGGCTGTAGGTCGTGTTTGAGACGGCGCTCGCTTACGTTAAAAACTGCCTTTTCAGCCTCATCCATCACGTTATCAACCGTTGAGTCTTCGTTGTATGCCATGGAAGCGATCGCATTCGCGGCATTGATCATCTTGCGTCGGATGGAATGGCTTTCGACGATGCGTCCATAAGATTCGGCGTTTAGCGAAGTCGGCACCTGGTTGACCAGCCCGGTTAAATATGCTGGTCCGCCTATCTCGGTCAGTTGACCTTTACGATCAAGCTCTTCATTGATTGTCAATAAGTCGATTGGGATGCGTTGTTCATGCAAGCTGGTGAAAGCTTCCCAGATCCACTTATGTCGGTGGATGTAAAAATCGTCGGCTTGCAGGAACTGGGCGACATCGTAATAGACTTCAGGGTTAATAAGAACCGCCCCTACTACGGCTTCTTCAGCTTCTCGGCTGTGCGGGATACTCGGCGCGGAGGGGGCGGCAGTTTCTTCAGACGGGAGAAAATCTGTCATTTCTTTTTTGGCTTTTTAGGCTTATCAGATTTATCACTCTTGGGTTTATCGGGCTTGTCTTCATCGTCGGGTTTGTTTTTATCGTCGAGCTTATCGAGGTCAAGTTTACCGAGAAAATCTTCAAAGACAGACAACCGCTCGGTATTGACTTCACCCACCGGGGGTGCGGGCCGAGTCGGGCTTTGACGTTGGGCTGCACCGATTGAGTTCGCTTCCACATCGGTTTCCGGTGTGATACCCGCTCCTTCCATCACGCTCTCATCCACGAGAATAGAGACGTGTGCTCGCACAGCTAGGGCGATGGCATCCGATGGACGCGAATCAACATTAGTTTCCTGTCCGTTGACTTCAGCCACAATGTTTCCGTAAAATATGTCTTCTTTGAGGGAAACGATCTCAATCCGTTTTATCTTGGCATTCAAAGTTGAAAAAACATTTTTAAGCAGATCATGGGTCAGTGGGCGGATTATTTCCACTTCCTGCAAGGCAACAGTAATAGCTTCAGCTTCGTACGGACCGACCCAGATGGGCAGGTATCTTTCAGCACCGACCTCACGCAGGATAACTAGTCTCTGCGGTGACATCAGATTCACGCGGACACTATCGATCGTCACTTCTATCATTCATAACTCCAAGAGTGTCTTATTCTATCATAACACCGCAGGAGGAATTTCTACCGACGTTCTATGCCTGCACTGTTTGGAAAGAGTAGACTCATCGACTCTAAATGATTATTGTTCTCTATGCGTCCAGGTGATAAGTGTGATAGGCGTTCTGGCATGGATTGCCCCAGCAGATATGCATCTCGCGGGCCGTCAAGTCAATAACCATTGCATTGATCGTCTTCTCTCGATCAAGGGGATCTGTCCACTCTGTGGCGTGGTTGCAGATTGAATTCGGCAAATTCACATGATCTTTTTGTATGGCCTGTAAAGTCTTTATGCTGTGCCCCGAACTTTCCCGTAGTAAACGGTTGGCGCGAAAATAGCGGACGCGTGAAGAGATCAATTCTTCAGGTTCGCTCTCGATTTCTTTCATATATGGAGCGAGATAATGATTGGTGTGTACGATGTAGCCATCGGTACCATGCAGGATTTCAAATCGCCGCGCTGAGACTTCAATGGAATACATCTCACCGCTTTCATGAACGAGCAGGTGGTTATACCCGGCTGCCCGGTGGGGCAGCAGTGCGCGCCCAATAGCTCCAGAAATACGGCGCGAGCCCAAAACGGCCCGGGCAACCACCAGGCGCGGAATACCAATGCGCGAATCGGTCGGATAGACCGAATCGATCAGTTGAGCAAGGCCATAGGCGTTGAAGCCTACATTGGGCAGCAGCCCGCCATATGTCATGGCAAGGAACGGCGGCTCATCCTTGGGCTTGGCTGAGATAACATAAACATCGTCTTCATCTTCCGGTACCCAGTCTTCGGTGTGGGCAGCCAGAATGTGACCGTCGGCTGTTCGTTGTTCGTTTACTGCAAAACTTGTGCAGCGCGTGAGATGCAGGGCGTCCATGGTGACTGCTTCCATGGCGTTGAGCGCCATCACATCGTCGAAGGCTGCATTGGCGCCTTCGGCAACGCCGCGCATTTCATCCACATATTGAGGATAGCGTTCTTCGGCAAATGGTAAATATTTACGCGCTTGAATTTGTGCCCCATCCCACGTCAGTTCAAGCTGGTCGTAAGATTGGTCGATCAACTTGTGACCGTTCGCAATACTGTGCTGTATCTGCTCGCGGCGCGCTTCGCCGATCTGGCAGCCCATTTCACGATGAGAGCCGGCGATTTGGATTAATGGGGGTGGTGCGTTGTGTACCGGAGTATTTGGAACATCAACTTTTGACAACATGCTCTCCTCTTACGAAGTATAGAAAAAGCTTCTAATCCTTAAAAATTTCCACCCATAGGTTTTACATAAATAAATATTTAGATATACGCCAATTGGTAAGTTCTTACCCTACCTCTAAGCAAAGTAATCAAACCCGCCCCGGTAAATTATACCGGGGCGGGTTAATTATATCATGTGGATATTCGCACACTTCAGGCAGCTGGCGGGATAGGAGTGCTGGAACTTATACCGGGTTCCGCAGCTGGAGTATTTAAGACGGGACGGTACAGTGGCTTTGTGCCAAACATTGTGATCACAGCGGCACCCAGACCGATCAGTCCGACCAATACACCAGCCAGCCAGCCGATGCACGGGACGAGGTTGACAGTCCCGATCACGATCGCCAACAGGAAGGTTCCGAAACCGGCGGAAAGGACCGGTTCCCATGATTGATGAATCGCTTTTGTAAAACGGTCACCAACCTCCATTCCGAAAGCGACGATGCCGAACAACCAGGCGAGTACCAGTAGGATCGTAGCAGCGAATGCTACCGGGATCAAGATTAATGTTACTACAAGAATGACCAGGGTGATCGGAGCGACGATGGCAGTCAGCAAACCAATACTGCCTGCCATGAAGGGTTGGGCGATCACAGCTTGTGCCACGCGGTCAAGTTGTGGATGGAGAAATACTGTCAGCAGCATGGCAAGCGCAGCGAGTCCCAGGGCCTGGAAGAAAACTGTCGAGGCTGTTCCGAGGGGACCAAAATTAACCTCAAATTTTGGTGCCGGCGGAATAGATGGAGTTTGATTGACTGGTACCTTGGGAAGTTGAATGGTGGGTGGGGGTAGATTACTAACGATATTGCCGCCGATCACAGCGCCTTCTGCACGCTGGAGTGAGCCGCCCACGGTCACCACATTACCGGTAACTGAAGCTTTTTCGCCCATGGTGACCAATCCACCGATAACCACAGCATCCCCTGAGCCTTGCCCATCAAGTTTCAGGCTACCTCCGATGATTACGATGTCGCCTTTCACGATGGCGCCCTCTTCGATATTTGCCTCACCACCAATGACAACCAGGTCACCATCTAATGTGTCACCGCTTAGGAGGGTAAAGTTCTGACCTATGATGACACGGCCATCCCTCGGGTTACTAAGGGCATAAGCTGAATGTGCAGGCAAAAGCAAAATCGCCAATAATACAATTGCATATACAAATTTTTTCATCTTTCAAACTCCTTGCGGTGTACGAGTGACCCGCCAAATTGAAACGATCCATAACAGACTTATTCCGGAGACCACTAAGGATAAAACAAACAAAACGGTAGGTGAAACAAAGGTCGGTATGACCCGTAATAGGATCGTGCTAACTACACTGAGCACCTGGAGGGAGGTTAGTATAAAAAGGAAATAGCCTACAACGGTAGTGATCCAATCGGCAGGTGCATTCAGCGCTTCCTGGATGATGGGGCTAACCAACCAGTAAAGGAGACCCAAGCCTATTAGTACTAACACCACGGTACCCACGATCTGCTGCCACCGTTGTTCGCTACGACGCCGTGCCAACCGTATTTGAAAGCGATCTTTGAATCCTGGGGCAGACGAAACAATGCTTGGGGAATGTAGAGCCAGGTTGGATTCAGCGATAGCAGAGCACGTAGTGCAAATACGTAAATGGGATTGAAGTTCGCGCTTTTGTTCTAGGGTGAGAGGCTGATCCTCTAACAGCCAATCTTCAAAAGGCCGGTGATTCATGAGGTCTCCTTTCAGGTTTTGATCGTGGTGTGTCTGCCTGCCAAAGACCGGCAAGTTCACGCCGTGCCCGGTGAAGCCGAGATTTGACTGCACTCACTGTAAGATTAAGCGTCTCGGCGATCTCAGCTTCAGAACAATCATTCCAGTAGCGCAATATGATCGCAGCCCTGTCCACGGAGTCTAGTCGTTTGAGTAAACCTTGCATTTGTTCACGTTGTTCGCTGTGCACAACTTCGGATTCTGGATTGGGCGCATCCATGTCTGGAAGCTCCAAACCGTTTTCATCTTCGTCCTGGTCTATGGACGCGATCGTGAATTTGCGGCGGCGCAGGCAGTCAATGCAATAATGCGCAGCGATCGAAAGCAGCCAGGTCGCAAACGGTCGCTTTCCGTCGTAGCGATGGAGGTGTTGGTAGGCTCGCAGAAAGGTCTCCTGCGCCGCATCTTCTGCGGACTCAGGCTCACCTAGCATACGAAAGCACAGGTTGTAGACGTGCTTTTGGTAGGCATCTACCAAATTGGTAAAGGCTTCATCGCTGCCTTGCTGGGCCTGGAGCACCCAGATCATTTCTTCGTTCACACCTTCTCCTTTGCCGTTCTACTTATTTTACGCAGGAAGGCCGAGAAAGTTGCAACCCTATGGGTTATCTCAAGACCTAAAGTATTGTCATACCAAATACATAAATCAGCAGCCTTATTTGTTGCCTTTTATTTTAAGAAATATGGCGATTCGTTTCGGATGTCCATACAAGTACAAACTGATCACCTTGGATTTGTATAAGGTATACCAGATGGACCTTCCCTGATATTCGATGACTTTCAAATTGTATGACCACCTGAAGTTTGTGACGGGGAAGTGAGCTTCCAAGGATTTATCATCCAAACGTGATTTTCTTCGAGTGAGGATCATTCCATTGGTGAGGAAATTTGCCTCTGTGGGTGCTAGCATTGTCAAATGGTTTCGAGTACCTGGGAGTTCGGCTTAATCTTCAATAGATACCATATCACGAGACTGAATACGACCAGCGGAATTGCCATGTTCCATATTTCATCGTGAAACCTTGCTTTAATACCGAACAAAATTAATGAGAGGATATCAATAACAAGGAAAATCATGGAGGTTGGAAGGAACCGATAACTGTTTGTTGCAACCTTCATGGTTACTTCAATAATTTGGAGGATAAGGGTTTTCCCCAAGTGCAGTAAAATGACCGGCTAACCAACAGCTGAAGAAATCACTATTGGGAGATTGACGTGAATTTACGATTTCGTGAGCGATTATGAAGAAAATAATGCCCAAAATAGGAATCAAAAGAATATAAAGGCATTGGTAAATCTTTTCTTTGAAGGCGCTTTATGTCATTAACCAAATTTCCTGTTTATGAAAAGAAGTGAGCCCTTCGCAGACTCAGTTATGGATTAAGTGGTGGGCGATTTATTATTAATGGGTGTTGCACCGGAAATCTTGAAATGCCTCGGTAAGAAGGTTTTTAGGAAGGTCAGGCTGAGGTGTGTAAGCCTTCCAGGCAAAGGCGCGACCGCCGCAAATCCAGGCAGCGATGCCGCCGAAAGGCAGGACTGCTGTTGCAGTTGTCGTGATCGGAACGTAAAGTACATTCAAGTTGCCGATCAGAAGTGGGTCAAGATTACCATTGCGTGTATCCACCTTAGCGTCCAGGATCACATCGAACATAAATTGAGGATCATTACTTCCCGGCGCATCCTGCCAGACGAATTGAATAAATAAATTTGCATTGTACGCAGCCAGGATACCTTGAGAAGCTGTGCTTGGCGCGGTAGGGTTGCGCTGCGCACTGACGTCAAAGAAAGCTATATCTGCTGGGTGGCCAATGCAGAATTGGTATTCGCAAAAAAGACCAGCCAGAGGCGCTGATGTGGAGGTTGGCAATGTAAGCGGTGGCGGATAAGGTGTGTAAGTCGGAATGGCTGCAACGGTTTGTTGGACTGCAATCCTGATTTGTTCGTCCACACCGGGCGTTTGAGGACCGCATCCGCTCACGATTATTAAACAGATAAGACCAGGAACAAGAACGTGTTTCATTGGCAGGATTTCAGGATCGAGGGCGCGAGAACCTCTGCCAGCTGTCGTTCGCCTTCGGGGGTGAGATGCAGGGGTGTGTCGGTGAAAGAACTTGGTGGGAATTTGTTCCAGAGATCGAGGTAATCCCAACTATTTTGGACAGCGGCTTCACTAAGATATTGGCGATATTGATCGTATACCCAGCGCGGATAGTAGCTGTTGTACCTGATGTCGCTGTTGGGAATCCCGCTGATAATTAACATCGGTTCATTGACAAGCAGGACTGGGGTCGTCCCGGCAAGTTGATAGAAATCCTGCACCTGATCCAATGACACCTGCGATTTCCTCAAAGTTGGCGGCTTTAAGCTCTCAAAGGTCGTATCACTCGTGAGTCCGGCAGGCAGGATCTCTGGCGGACCTGGGATTTGATCGACTCCTGTTGCCAATTGGATCATGGGATAGAGTTGATACCGCACGACTCGGAAAAAAGCGCGCTGCTGGCTGAAGATCTCGTCCGGTAAACTCATCGGCTGATAATCCTTTGGGAGAAAATCGAAGTGTCTGCCCAATTTGTAAAATTCATCCGGGTTTTGGGTGACAAGTACATGGTCGACGCGCGTTTTGGGCATAAGGGTATACCAGGTAATCAGCCAGATGATCAGATCCGGCTGGTACTTCCGGACTTTATCAAGGATCATAAGATCCTTAGTGGAGGATGACCGCGGAAAGCTCAGGTTGTACGTCGTCACTTTTTTATTTCCGCAAGTCAGCCTGAGTGCATTGAGTTGGCTTGGGAGCGTTTGATCGATGGTGAGTTGAAGTCCCCATACAGCCGAGTCTCCGAGTACCATTACACGAAATTCATCCGGAGCTTTTGGTCGCGAGACGATATGTGAAGCGACCATTGCATCCAGGTTGTCAACGTCTAATGCCGCGTCAATTGGGTCTAACGTTGCAATTGGAAAGCGCTGACGTTCTAAACCCAGTGGAGCATATATATTGATGACGCCTAGGTCGGGAGCTAGCGAATACAGTGCGAATTCGAAGATCAGGAATAATAGAACTCCTTTCGCCAGCATACGCCATAAATTAATAATGCTTTGCACGTCGTTAATTATACACGCTACATTTTTTTGTATCTTGGTTACCGGGTGCAAATCAATGAGGCTCCATTTTCCACTTTCATTATTCTACTCACTTTCCCATCTTTACTTCAACCTCCTCGATGTCAAGCCATTCACTTTGTAGATTTTCCTCCATTCCCCATTTCAATCTTCCGTCTGGCATGAAAGCCGCGTATTGATTATCGATCCAAATGACCAGGCCCAAGGGTGGAGCCGGGCTCACTGAGGATTCAAAAACGGGGTAGTCATCCACCCAAAATTTGGAGCGTGTGGCTTTCCACTCGAGACGGTAAGAGTGCCACTCAGAGGCATCAATCTTGAGGTTTATAGCATCTTCACTGATTACATTGCTTAACAACCGCCGTGATCTTTTTCGTGAAAAAGGAAATAACAGGCCTGCAGGGAACAACGTGGTGTCAAAACGAGGGCTATGAAATACTTGTGCAAGAAAGCCTTGCCCCGGTTTATCGTCTCGGAAGGAAAGAAAATTTTTCGGCGAGGCATGGAAAAACCAAATCGTATTTGGCAGGGCTGGCAGGTGAAGATAACCTTCACCCGGGCCGAATGAGAATCCAAAGGGATCATTCCACAATCCAAAACCCCAAGTTCCGGGCACTTCTGAAGACGATATGCGAGCTCGCAAACTCATGGTCAATGGCGCTTGCCATGGATACCCATGTCGAGGAAGACCTAAGTGATCGTCAAGTTGGGATAAACGATAGTGTCCGGAGGGTCCGCTGGGAATCATGAGGCGCCAACCCCGGGTTGTAGAGGTGATCTTCCCGTCGCGTGAAAGACGCGGCTTTAGGTCCATAAAATTACGCTTCGTCCCCAGATCTTGTTTTCACGGTCATCCCGCTTTCAGATATTCTGGGCCTTCGGTTGACGAGGTAGATCCCCAATATGATGATCGCGCCACCGGTGAGGACAATGAGCGTGATTGGTTCACCGAGAAAAGGCGCAGCCAAAAGCGTAGTCACGAGAGGTTCGATATTTAGAAATACACCGAGCTGGGCGGCCGGCAAAACCTTTAAAGCATCATAGTACGTGATGTAAGCCAGGCCCGAACCAAAAACCCCGAGCCCTGAAATTGCTAACCAACCTCGGGCGTCCAAGTGGCTGATTTCATGTAACCCGGGCCCAAAGCCAAATATCCAGATTGTCGTGAAAAGCCAGCCGGAGGACATAACATAGAACATCATGCGTGCTGCAGGGTGACGCGCCAACTCGCGCCGAGACAAAATCGTATAGATCGCCCAATTGGGTGCGCTGATAAGGATTAGAAGATCACCGATGGTCCCCACCCGGCCTGAAAATAACGCACCGAGATTACCTTTGCTGACAATTAGCAGAACGCCCATGGCGGCCAGCGAAATTCCTCCAACGTGTATCCAGCTTAATTTTTCTTTCAGTACGGACCAGCCGAGCAACGCAATAAAAACAGGCGTCGTGGCAACGATCCAGGCGGTTGTAGTTGCTTGTGC
>JBGQIO010000091.1:0-12587 GCA_041498515.1 Anaerolineae bacterium | reverse complement strand
CCAGATCGCCGGGCCGGCGCTGGCTGGGGCACTGTATGTGATCATCCACCTCGGCAACCTGGCGTTGATTGACTTTGGGACTTATATCTTTTCGGTTGTTCTGATGCTGTCTTTCGTTCGAATCCCCAATCCTCCTCGAACGGAAGACGGTCGGCAGTCGAAAGGCTCCATCTGGCATGAGATGAGGTTTGCCTGGGATTACATCGTGGCCCGCAAAGGATTGTTGTCACTGTTGATGTACTTCCTGGCTTTCAACTTTGTATCCGGTGTTATGCAGCCACTTTTCGTTCCGTTGATTCTCGACAATTGGAAAGCCAATGTGCTCGGTTATCTGAGCACGATCTTGGGCGTCGGGATGCTTCTGGGATCATTAGTGATGAGCGCCTGGGGTGGGAGCAAGCGCAAGGTTTATACGCTCTTAGGGGCGGGCTTCGTCGCATCGCTTTTTCTATGCGGGGTTGGGTTGCGCATCTCAATTCCATTGCTAGCCGTATGCGGCTTTGGTTTCATGTTCTCCATACCATTGCTGGATGCTTCGAGTCAGGCTTTCTGGCAGTCGAAGGTTGCCCCCGATGTGCAGGGACGTGTATTTGCTGTACGGCGTACTATTGCCTGGTCAACCCAGATCTTTGCCCCTCTCCTGGCCGCACCGTTGGCCGACTATGTCTTCAAGCCTGCCATGTCTCCCGGAGGTTGGTTGGCAACTCTCCTCGGTCCGATCATCGGGGTGGGAGAGAACCATGGGATTGGATTGTTAATCAGTGTCCTTGGGCTATTGAACATGGTTGTAACCATCATTGCCTTTACCAGCCCAACCATCCGCAATGTGGAGCTGGATCTGCCCGACCACATCGCGAGCACGGAAGCTGAGGCGTCTCAGGTCATGGTTGAACCCGCTGATTAGAAACCGTAATATAGTTTCTGCCTCAAAATCGCTGCAAATATGGCAACGGCTTTTCTTGCCGGTTGGCCGCAAGGTTTATTTTAGAAATTCTGCGTGGATTGGTTCAAAGATTAGCACTACTCTATAATTTCTCCAGCTCGCCAACGAGCTTATCCAGCACGTCGAACCCACCCTGCCAGAATTTCGCCGAACGTATGTCTATGCCCGCCTCGGAAAGGATCTTCGCTGGCGCTTCCGATCCTCCCGCCGACAAGATCTTAAGGTACTTCGGCTTGAAGGATTCGCCTTCCGCTTTGAATTGCTGGTAGAGTGAAAGCACCAACAATTGCCCGAAGGCATAGGCATACACATAGAAGGGTACGGCATAGATGTGCCAGATCGAGACCCATTCCCACTTGAATTCGTCGCTTAGTTCAAGCGAGTCGCCGAACTGCTCTTTGATATTTTCATAGTAGGCCGCTGAGATTTCATCCACCGAGGCGTTCTTTTGTACCAGCGCATGCGCCTGCTTTTCGAATATCGCGAAATATGACTGGCGCAGGATCGACATGAAAGCATTGTCCATCTGCTTGAACAGGATCTCTTTGCGAACGGCCTCGTCGGTTTCTTCGGTCAGCAGTTTATCAGTCAGCATCATTTCACCAAAGATGGAGGCGGTCTCAGCCAGCGGCAGTGAAGCCTCGAACGTGAAAGTATTGTGCCCTTCCGCCAGCATCGCATGGATGGCATGCCCGAGTTCGTGGGCCATCGTAGCCACATCATAGGCCTGGCCCTGATAGTTGAGCAGAACATAGGGAGTCATTTCTGGGAGAACCGAAGCGCAAAACGCGCCGCTATCTTTCCCTTTACGGATTTCACTGTCCAGATGATCCTGGTCGAACACTTTCCGCGCCAGCTCCCCAAATTTCAGATCGAAAGCCTCGAACGCCTCGAAGACCATTTGGGCAGCCGCGCCGAATTCAAATTTTTTCTGCGCCTTGGCTAACGGTGCGTAGATATCGTAGCGGCGCAGTTTCTCGACGCCCAGTTGTTTTGCTTTTAGTTTGAAATATCGGTGGAAGATCTTGGCATTCTTTCTGGTAACCTCCAGCAGAGTATCCACCACTTCATCCGGAATGTCATTGGCAAGATTGCGGGCCGCGATCGCGTTTGAAAACTTGCGCAGTGACAGATTCTCATTATGCCAGTCGCGTGCAAGTGACTGATAAATCTGCCCGAGGATCGGGCCGTCCGCGCTGAAAACGCGATAGAGTTCCTGGTATGCACTGGCACGTAAATCCCAATCGGATCCTTGGATGTAAGGGTACAATTCGCCACGGGTCAACTCTTTGGTCTTCCCGTCCACCTCGAGTTTAAATACATAGCGATTGGTTATGGAATCGTATAACCTGCAGAATGCGATCGTCCCCGTCACATTTTTAAGGTTGACGATTTTCTCCTCCGCTTCGCTCAGCGTATGCGGTTTGAAATGACGCATCGCTTCAAGATAATAGCGATAGTCGCCGGCAGCCTCCATCAGGCGTATGGCGTTTTGTTCATCTAATTCCTTCCACCACAGGCTGAAGAACAAGGTCCGGTTTTGCGCCTCCGCCTTGAATTGTTCGATGCGGGATGTCAGCGCTTGCGCAGCCTGATCCTGTGTATCCGCTGCGAAAGACAGACTTGCAAATCCAAATAGTCTATTAAGGATGCGGCTCGTCGCTTCAGAGGCGTGTACGATCTCGATGAATTGACCCGCCTCCATTTCGGGTTTCAGCTTGCCGCGCACGCCTTCGAAAGCCGTCACCTGCTCCTCGACTTGATCGAAGGCTGCCTCCAGCTCTGCACTTTCATTACCCGGGAATAGATCGGCGAGATTCCAGTGTGTTTGTGTATAGGTCATCATGGGTTCACCCAATGCTGCCTTCCCTTCCTCAGGTTAATATAACAAAAACCTGTAATCCTTCCGGTTACAGGTTGAAACGCACATGCATAATATCGCCGTCCCTGACCGGGTATTCTTTGCCCTCCAGCCGCAGTTTGCCTTTGGCTTTGGCTTCGGACATGCCGCCTAGTGAAATCAGGTCTTCATAGGCCACTACCTCCGCCCGGACAAAGCCGCGCTGCAGGTCGGTATGGATGGCTCCGGCCGCTTCGACAGCTGTCGCACCGCGCTGCACGGTCCAGGCTCGCACTTCATCCTCGCCCACCGTGAAAAAGGATTGCAGTTGCAGCAGATCGTATGACAATTTGATCATCCGGCTCAAACCCAATTCCTCGATGCCGAATTCCTTCATGAACAGGGCGGCATCCTCCGGATCAAGTTGGGCGATCTCCATTTCGAGCTTGCCCATCAGGCACACCGATGGATGATCGAGTTGGATGGACAGAGCAGAGCCGCCTTCACTCAAATTGAAGACCGTTAGGATCGGTTTGCGCGTCAACAGTCCGAAGGAGGCCAGTTCGCGCGACTCTTCGGCGTTGAAGTCAAGTCTGCGCAGGGGTGTACCCTCGTTCAAGGCCCGGTGTAAGCGGTTGAACAGCACAGTCTGGCGTTCGTTGAGTATTTTATCCGTACCACCTTTCTTGCGTTCTTCAACGAGACGTTCCAGCTTTCGCTCGACGGCGATCAGATCGTTGAGCAGAAGTTCGCCCAGCATGGACTCGACATCGCGCTTTGCGTCTACACTCCCGGCGGGATGCGGTACGTTGTCGTTGGCAAAGGCGCGGATAACAAGGAGAAAACCATCCATTTGGGTGAGTTGATTCAAGAGCTGGCCCGAAATGCCGGTTTTCGCCACGCCCCCTTCAAGTCCAGCGATATCCTCATATGTCACTTTGGCATATATGGTTTTCCTGGGCTTGAACATTACCGAGAGTTTGTCCACCCGTGGATCGGGTACGTCCACCACCGCCGTGTGAACTTCGATGCGGCCCGCGCTGGCAGTGATCGGTGTATTGCCGCGCGTGAGCGCATTGAAGATGGTCGTCTTTCCGGATTGAGGCAGTCCAATGATTCCGAGTTTCATCTTGACCTTGCTGGTTCGGTTGGTTATACTTAATGTATGAGCCGAAGTGGCGGAACAGGCAGACGCGCACGACTCAAAATCGTGTTCCTTCGGGATTGTGGGTTCAATTCCCACCTTCGGCATTATAACATCTGACTGCGGGCGGTTGCCCGCTGGTACAATTTCGCGCCACGCGAGACTGCCTTTAGCCTTCTCGCGTTTTGCTTTTGTATGTTGAACTTTAAATTTTCACACAGTCCGCTGTACGATGTGTCTAAAGGTTGCCTACTGTTGATGGAAATATGCCAATTGCGGAGGCCCTGATGTCCTCGACGACAAACGATATTCTGGCTGTTATCATGGGCGGCGGACGCGGCGCCCGTCTCTATCCTTTGACGAAAATGAGGTCAAAACCTGCAGTACCGATCGCCGGTCAATATCGTTTGATCGATATCCCCATCAGCAACTGTATAAACTCTGAAATTTACCGCGTTGCAATTCTGACGCAATTCAATTCCGTATCACTGCATCGACATATTACCCAAACCTATAATTTCGACGCTTTCCATCCAGGCTGGGTCCAGATCTGGGCCGCGGAGCAGACACTTACCTCTGCGACCTGGTATCAGGGCACGGCCGACGCGGTCCGCAAGCAGCTTTTTGAGATCCAATCCACGGGTGCAGAGCACGTCATGATCCTTGCGGGTGACCACCTTTATCGTATGGACTATGCCAAAATGGCTGAGTTCCATTGGGAAAAGGATGCAGACATCACGGTTGCCGTGCACCCGGTGCCACGCGAAGAGGTTAACCGACTCGGTATTTTGAAATGCGAACAGGACAGCCGTATTTCGGACTTCGTGGAAAAACCTCAAGACAGAGAGACGCAGGACAGGTTCATCAGCCGCGATGATCCTGAGCGTCCCTTCCAGGGATCCATGGGAATCTATCTATTCAAAACCAAAGTATTGATTGACATCCTGACTTACCATCCCAGCTACGATGATTTCGGCATTAATATCATTCCGGAGGCCGTCCATTCGCACCAGGTTTATGGTTATAGTTTTGATGATTACTGGCGCGATATCGGGACCATTCGCGCCTTCTATGAAATAAATTTGGAAATGGCCTCTGCCAATCCCCCGTTTAATTTCTCGGATCCTAATTTCCCAATTTATACCCATGAACGTTATTTGCCGGGAAGTGTCGTTGACGACAGCCTGTTAAAAGGCGTTCTCTTATGCGATGGCTGCCGGGTTCAAAACGCGGAGATCACTCACTCCGTAGTTGGAATTCGCAGCCAGATCGCAACCGGAGCCCAGATCAAAGACAGCGTTATTATGGGGGCCGATTATTACGATCCCGGAAAACGTCCTTCTTCCATTCCTACCGGTGTCGGCCCCGGTTGTAATATTGAGGGTGCGATTATCGACAAAAACGTTCGCATCGGCGAAGGTGTAGTCATCCGTCCATTTCCGCGCGGTACCGATCTCGACCGTGACAGTTGGTTCGTTCGGGATGGGATCGTGGTCCTTCCAAAAAATTCTGAAATACCCCCAGGCATGCATATCACACCAGAAGGATAGCCCTCGATTTAACCCGTGCACGCTTGGACCACTTCTGGAGTTTACAGATAGACCCTATACTTTTGTGAACTTTTTTACTTGACATTCTAATTCCAACAGAATACACTCAGCTTTGGTTGGGGAGTAGCCGCCTGGCTCCCTCAGGATGGATTGTCGTCATATCATTGGTAGAAATGCCATCGGCAGTCCATACGCTCTCATGCGTTGGCAAGACCACCACGAATATTCGTGGTGGTCTTTTTCTTCCAGATCAATTTTTCAGGAGTTTTCATGTCTGCCGAACTTAAGGTAGGAAATATCGGGACCATCGAACAAAAGGCCTGGCACGCGCTGAACCCTGAAGAGGTGCTGCGCGATTTGAAAGTGCATAACGACGGACTAACCGAGGAAGAGGCTGCGCAGCGATTAAATCGATATGGTCACAACCAATTGGAGCAAGCTGCCCGTCCCGGCTTCCTGGCTGTCTTGTGGGAACAATTAAATAGTTTTGTAGTCATTCTCCTGATCGTGGCTTCGATCGTTTCCGCTCTTCTGGGTGAATGGATAGACGCCTCCGCCATCCTGGCGATCGTGGTATTGAATACGGTGCTGGGCATCGTCCAGGAGCGGCGCGCGGAAGAGGCGTTGGCTGCCCTTAAGCGTTTGGCCGCGCCGGAGGCGCATGTAATGCGGGGCGGGCGGCGGGTGTCAGTCGCCGCAAGGCATCTGGTTCCCGGCGACATCGTTTTCCTCGAAGCGGGCAATTTCGTTCCTGCGGACGTCCGATTGTTGGACGCCGTCAACCTGCGGATCGAAGAGGCCTCGCTCACCGGTGAGTCCATGCCGGTGCAGAAAAACGCGGCCAGCGTCCTGGATAAGGATGTCCCGCTCGGCGACCGCAGGAACACGGCGTTTATGGGTACGCTTGTGTCCTATGGCCGCGGGCGCGGTGTGGTCACAAGTACGGGTATGCACACGCAGTTGGGCCTGATCGCCAGCATGCTGCAGAACGTCGAGGCGGAAGTAACACCCTTGCAGCGTCGGCTCGATCAGCTGGGTCGCACGCTCAGTCTCGGTACCCTCTTCCTGGTTGCGGTTGTCTTTCTGGCTGCTCTGGTCAATTACACAGACATCGGTGTTTTGTTTATTAATCCTCTTTCCTATCTTGCAGAGAATGTAAAGGAAATCACGGATGTCTTTATCATTGCGGTCAGCCTGGCGATTGCCGCCGTCCCGGAGGGTCTGCCCGCGGTCGTGACCATCAGCCTGGCGCTTGGCATGCGCGAGATGATCCGCCACCATGCGCTTATCCGCAAACTAGCTTCCGTGGAGACGCTCGGCTCGGCCACCGTCATCTGCTCTGATAAAACCGGTACGCTCACGCAAAATGAAATGACCGTCACGCGCCTGTGGGCTGATGGGATGTTTATCGATATTACCGGTACTGGTTATGCTCCCCGTGGAGAGTTCATATCAAAGAACAAGGTAATCGATATTGACAATTATCCTGGCGCTCAGACCGCCCTCTGGCTGGGCGTACTCAATAATGACTCTGAGCTGGAGATCATGGGAGAGGATGAACCGGAACCGAGCTACCGCGTCATCGGGGACCCGACGGAGGGCGCCCTGCTGGTGGCCGCCGCGAAGGGCGGTGCATATCACGTCGAGATCGATAAAGCTTATCCGCGCGAGAATGAGATCCCCTTCGACTCCGAGCGTAAACGGATGATCACCATCCATGATGTGAAAAACCCAAAACCTGAAGATGCCTCCCCCTTCCATGACAAGAAGGAGCGCAACAAGGATGTGATCGCCGTCAAAGGCGCGCCGGATGTAGTGCTTGAATTTTGCACTCGTTACCAGACGATCAACGACGTGCCCAGGCCGTTGACGCCAAAAAAACGGAAAGAGATCATGCTTGCCAATGATGCCATGACCAGAGATGCCCTGCGCGTGCTAGGCATGGCGTATCGCGTGGTGCCCGATGTACCGGATGATCCGGATAAGATCAAAACCGAAAACCTGGAAAAGGACCTGGTCTTTGCCGGCCTTGTGGGGATGATCGACCCGCCGCGCGAGGAGGTGAAGCCTGCCCTCGAAAAAGCGCGCCGGGCAGGCATCCGTACGGTGATGATCACTGGCGATTATCCCAATACTGCACGCGCGATCGCAGAGTCGATCGGCTTGCTCAAGCGCGGTCGAAAAGTTGCGACCGGCGCAGAGCTCGAAACCATGAGCGCTGCCAAACTCAAACGAGAGATCGAGAAGACCGATGTCTTTGCGCGCGTCTCACCGGAGCACAAGCTGCGGATCGTGGATGCTTTGCAGGCCAATGATGAAGTGGTGGCGATGACCGGTGACGGGGTTAACGACGCCCCCGCCATTAAACGCGCTGATATCGGCGTGGCGATGGGCATCACCGGCACGGATGTCGCCAAGGAGACCGCCGACATGGTGCTAACCGATGATAACTATGCCAGCATCGTGGCCGCCGTGGAGCAGGGACGCATCATTTATGCCAACATCCGCAAGTTCGTCTTCTTCCTGCTTTCCTCGAACGTCGCCGAGATCATGGTCATCTTCCTGGCGACACTGGGCGGACTGCCGCCGCCGCTGACTGCCATTCAACTGTTGTGGCTTAACCTCATAACGGATGGCGCCCCGGCCCTGGCGCTTGCATTGGAAAAAGGCGATCCGGACATCATGTCGCGCAAGCCGCGTGCCAGGTCGGAACCGATCATCAACCGGACGATGTTGCTGGGCATCGCGATCCAGACCGTGATGCAAACAAGTTCGGTGCTGCTTGCGTTCGGTCTGGGATTGGCCTGGCATCTCGGATTACAACCGGGTACAAACCCGCTGGTCGATATCCTGCATTATGACTGGCGCGGCGTGGACGTTCAAACAGCAGAGACCATGGCTTTTGCCACTCTTTCACTTTGTGAGCTCTTCCGCGCGTACACGGTCCGTTCGGAATATGCGTCGATCTTTCAAATCGGTATCTTCTCCAACCGCAGTATGCAATTGGCAGTGGGCGCCTCGATCACTTTGCTCTTACTGGTCTGCGGCGTTCCCTTCCTGCAGCTGGTCTTCAATACACATTTCCTTGCCTTGCGCGAATGGGCGACTGTGGTAGGGCTGGCCCTCATCCCGGCAATCTCGGAAGAGATCACTAAATTCTTCCTGCGGATGAAAGGCAGAATACAGGCGACGTAAATTCAGTAAATCACCGCTCCAAGTTGTCATTGTCAGCAAAGTTGAGAGTGAACTTCACTGACGGTGTCTCTTTCGCGAGGCTTCGCGGCCCAATCCCACAATTTCGTCTGTCATTGCGAGTGTTCTTCGCGAAGCAATCTCGCACTTACATTATATTTTGAGATTGCCACGTTCGCCCGATGGGCTCACTCGCAATGACAACAAATTCGCGATTTATTGAATTTATTTAATCACCTTATGCAACATGTTTCGCTGCAAGAAGACTATCGTAGCGCAGTCGTTAATGCGTGATGCGCAATCCCTTTAGGACGAAGGTTTTTCTATGAATGGGAGAGTATCCCAGGTGTTCCAAAGCGAGGCGATGGAGGCGCGTGCCGTACCCTTTGTGTTTTCCAAGGCTATAGCCGGGTACTTGCAGGTCCATCTCACGCATGAGCGCGTCGCGGGTCGTCTTTGCCAGCACGGAGGCGGCCGCGATGCTCAGGCACAATGCGTCGCCTTTGACAAGCGAAGTTTGAGAAATATCGAGCTGCGGCAGCTCCAGCCGAAAATCGGTGAGCAGATATTCAGGCAGCAGGGATAGATCGTGCAGGGCGCGCAACGCGGCTAAACGGGTCGCGCGCACGATCCCTTCAGAATCGATCTCTTCCGACGAAGCAAAAGCAACGCTCCACGTCAAAGCCAGTCCTTTGATCCGCGCAGCGGCGGATTCGCGCTCGCGAGGGGTCATCTGTTTTGAATCGCGCACGCCGCTCATTGCACCCTCCTGAGAACTCCCGGGTGTGGAGAGCAGAGGCAAATCGTTTGGCAGGATGACGGCGCCGACTGCTACCGGCCCGGCGAGGGCGCCGCGCCCGGCTTCGTCCAATCCGGCTACGTAGCGCAAGCCGCCCCGCCAGAGATGATTTTCGAAGGTGAGGCCGGGATCAGTGCGAATCATATATCCCCCGCCGCGCATTGGCACGGATGAGGAAAATGTCGCCGAGCAGGCGCAGCGCATCGGGCACTGTGCTGACTTTGCTCTCGGGCCGGTAATACCAATGAATGGGGACCTCGGCAATGTGATAGCCAAGCCTGCATGCAATGAATAGAAGCTCGATATCGAAAGACCAACCGTTCAGGGTCTGGCGGCTGAACAGCTGCTCGGCGGCCTCGGCCCGGAAGCATTTGAATCCACACTGGGTGTCCTGCAATCCGGGCAGGATCAACAGGCGGATGGCGGAGTTGACCAAACGTCCGCCGAAGTGGCGATAAAAAGGTTCATCATAACGGACGGCGTCCGGCGCTTCGCGGGAACCGATGGCGAGGTCGAAATCAGACCGGGCCGGCGGCAGGAATTTGTTTATCTCCTCGATGGGCATCGAGAGGTCGGCATCGCACATGAAGCGGTATTCGCCGTGCGCCTCCAGCATGCCGCGGCGGACGGCGAGGCCTTTGCCGCGGCCCGCCTCCTGGATCACGCGTAGGTTCTTGTGCCCGCCCACAAATCCGCGGGCCAGCTCGAAGGTATGGTCGCTGCTCCCGTTCTCGACGACCAGCACCTCGGCTGTATATGTTTGCTGCTTAAGAAAAGCAAACACCTGCTCCAACGATCTGGGCAGGCGGTTCTCCTCGTTATGGGCGGGGATGACGACGGAAAGCAGAGGAAAGGACAAGGCGGTTAACGAGTACGGAGGATTAAAATTCCAAACCCGGCAAGTATACAGCATTCTACCAGGACCATTGCACCGAGCAGAATTAACTGTGGTGTGCTGATGGCGGGTTTTTTAGTAGGCTGCACCAATCGTTGAGAAGGGCTCGGCTCGCGCAGGTTCTCCGGGACGTCTTCGCCGGCTTTCTCATCGAAGGCAAAGCTTAAGTCATTCGGATCGAAGGGCTTGGCTTCGTCCGCGGCGTGGAAGATGGCCCTAGCACGCGAAGGCTCAGACGTCTCCACTTGTCCCGCTTGCGCAGCCGCATACGAGGGTATTTCAGGCCCCGGAGTTTGCGAGGAGGCTTGCGAGGTTTCTTTGGGCCGCGGCGTGATGATGCGGTCGGCGAGGTCGTAGACCAACTCTGATTTCAGGATGGGCCGCGCCTGCAGCAGCGAGGCTGCGAACTGCTTGACGCCGTCGCTCAACACCACGCGCACCACAGGCCGTAACGAATCGATGTGCATGCCCGGGCTGGTTGCCATCAAAACCGCTTCCACCGGACCGGGCAATATGATCCCCTGCCGTTCAATGAATACTTGCAGGGCGCGTGCCAACCGCGCCGTCTGTGACATCAAATTGATCGGTTCGGGAAAGGAATGTCCATTCTTGGTGACACTCCATTGGTCGCCCTTGGCTTCGTAAAAACCGCTCAAGGGAGTAACACGGATGACATATACGCCAGGCGCACCGATCAGGATGAGCGGTTCCACGATCTGGCTGTTTTGCAGGGTCAGATTACGGATTAGGGTGAACCCTTTTTCCAGAACGCTGTCGAGCTGGGTGATGACGATCTTCTGCGCGTCGAGTTCGGAATACCAATTGAGTCCATGCTCCAGCGTGCCCTGAAGCCGCTGAAACAGAGAGATTTGCCCCTTTTCGTTTTGATACGGAGTCTTGTCAATGACTTTCATAGCGGAGTTTGGTTTGTGATTGTCCTGCGACCGAGGAGAGTGTCAGATTCTAATAATGGGTCTGTCAAATTTGATTCTGGGGATTGCCCGGCGGGACTAAAGTCCCTCCTCAGTTCATGGAAGCCCATACGGGCTGGCGAGCGCTTTTCAAACAATCAGATTTGACGCTCCAATAATTTTGGTTGAAATTAATCTGCAAAAGCTTTCTCGAATAAACATGGCGAAGCATTTATACCAAAACCTTACCTAAAAGTCGGGCACGCCCTCCAGCTCATCATGATCTTCCTGAGCCGCGGTGGTTAAGACTTCTTTACCGTCATACCCTACCAGGTTCACGGGCTTGCCAACATCAAAGGTGCTGGCCAGGTACTGCTTGCGCTGACCGGTCACGAAGTGTTTGCCCTGCCTCAGGCGCTCGAGCAAGGTCTTGCGGTCCAACAGGACGTGGTCCGAAAAAGTCGCGCCGCGCCGCTCGTAAGCACGTACGACTTCGATCTTTCCGCTTTTGTAACGTACCGCTTCGATCACGCCGTCGAATTTCGACATAAACCCTCCGCGCCGATTCTAACACAAAGCATCATAAGCCCTTCAAGGGGCTCAGCCGTGTCAGGTGCATAACAAAATTTGTGATAAGGGATCAGGGAATTAGAGAATAGAGGAGTGGAGAATAGAGGAGGAGAGAGCAGAGAATTAGAGATTAAGTAATTGGGGAGCAGGTAATTGGGGATCCGGTGATTGGGGATCAGGAGCCGTAAAAACATCGGCACCTTCGGTCGGGAATTGGAAATCGAGATTCGGGAGTCGGAAATAAGCTTTTGCATGGAGAGACCCTCTGCGGCTTGGGCATTCGAGGGTGAGACGGAGGAATGGTGATTACCGAACAAACGCAGATTTACGGCATTTCCCGCCCGGTTCGACTCTACTGCTTATCACAACTGACTTGAGATTTGATTTCAGAAAATGTAAGGCGATAAACATTATTTTGTTCATATTATTCCGCAGTACCATGTAATTCGACCCCTCCCGTCAGGCGAAGTTTCAAGTTCAAAGTTCCAAGTTGGCTTCGGCGTGCAGGAAGATCACCTGCACCTTCGGTCGCCCGAAGGTTCCAGGTTTCAGGCGGCAGTTGGTGAAGGTTTTTGTATTCGATAGGACATTGATGCGAGATAAGAGAAAAGAGAATAGAGAAAAGAGATTGGGGAAGCGATATTCGAGAATCGAGAATCGAAAATTGGGAATTGGAAGCTGTAAGATAGGATATGCATGCTTTGACCTTCGGGCGTGAATCGGATTCGGGAATTGGGAATATG
>JBGQIO010000090.1:0-13048 GCA_041498515.1 Anaerolineae bacterium | reverse complement strand
GTGATCGCGGCTTGGTTTGCCACAGTCAGGGCCAGGTCGGCATGATGAGTAGTGAAGTAATTCCTGCCGGTGTGTGCCACACCGATACCGCCGATAATGCGACCTTTGATTGCTAGCGGCACCCACATCCATGACCGTACTCCTTCCAATAACATGGAAGTCTCACCGTTCAATAACGAACGGAGGAACTGCGCTTCCTTATCAGCGCCAGATACATCCTCGATGCGGATGGGCCGGTGCTTATTAAACAGCCGTGCAAGGATCGCTGGGTCGTCTAGTTGAATACGGAACGTTGCTGTATCTTCAAGTTGTTGCACCCCGCGCATTGCGACCGCAACCAGTGTTGAGTCCTCTAATATGAAAAGTAAAGCGTGTGTATATTTGATAATTACACGTAATTGATCGAGGATAAGATCCGGTTTGAGTTCCAATGAAGAGGCTAATGCGTGCGAAATGTCCAGTAAGATGGACTGCTCGCGCTGGCGGACTTCCTCTTGCTGTAAAAGAAGCTGTTCTGCCTCGACTCGCTTGCTGATGTCGTGAACGATGCTTAACAGACAAGCGCGGGACTGATAGGTGAACGCAGACCTGCGCACTTCGACGTGGAATGGCGAGCCATCGCGATGTATATGCACCGCCGAGGAATGGATCACGCCGGCCGACTGAACCGCCTGTACTGACTCTTTCAAATCGCGCTGACTATCGGGATGGACATATGCTGTCAATGGCAGGCCAATGAATTCCACGCGGGTGTATCCGTGCATCGCAGCCGCCGCCGTGTTGGCCTCTACAATGCGCTGGGTCTCTGAATCGTGAATGATCAATCCGTCGCTGACGGCTTCGAAGATCCCCCAATATGGTTGGTCTTTTTCTTCAAGTGGCGACGGATGATTCCGGTTTGAGCTCATAAGGTTTACTTTCTGGCAAACTCGCCCGGTTGGTCATAATCGATCTCGTTCAAGTCATCTTCCGGGTTGGTCTCCATTTCAAGTGCCGTTAGGTACCTGTCCTGATGGTCCGCGATACCCATTTCTTCCTGGATGAAAGTAAGAATGTTTCGCTCAATCACTTTGCCTGGCAGAGGGGTGCCTCCAAGGGTGCTGGGTTACATTACTTGATTTTGACTGGATTGGTTTGTTCTCCTTTTGCAAGCCCTGTTTTATGGGAATGCAAAACCTTTGCCTGTGACGGTGATCAGAGTGAAAGATTTACCCTGCAAAGGATATTTAAGATGCAAGATGATGGTCGTCACTGGCAGGGGCACTCTCATCCAACAGGAAACCCTTCAGGCCCAATACTTCAGCTAGGCTATTATATTCGCTCCATGGGTGCAAGGTTCACACCAAACGACCGCACGTTTTTGAAAATAACTCCGCGCTTCCAATCCACTGGCTCCTTAAAATATCACCTTTCAATATACTATGCTCCCATTATAATGGTGCAGACGGTGGAACCCCCTGCCTAAAGGAAGGAAGTTCTACCCTACTTACAGATATAAATCATTGCCTATCAAAGTTGTGTGGAAATAATTCAATCTCCATTATGATCAATCCGAACGAAAGTTTCAGGGGAAAACGTCCCCCACAGTTGCGTAGAGAATTTGCATAGAAACCCGGGATAACACGTTAGCCAACCTTCGACGATCATTGGCCGGTCCACCTGTGTTACAATGTTTCTAACAGTCTGACATTGGATAACTGGTTAAGTGTGGTGTCTGAGCCGCCAACCCTGTTATGGGTTGGCGGCTTTTTTTGCCGGCGATACCGGAGAAAAGGGTATCAAAAATGGATGTCATGTTGTATGTTAGAAACTTATCCAATTTAACCACCGAGAAGGAGTTGAAGGACCTGTTCTCGCAGGTTGGAGACGTCACCTCTCTTAAGATTATAAAGGATCGGAATAGTGGAGAGTCCAAAGCATATGGTTTTCTGACCATGAGTGCACAAAGCGAGGCCGATAGGGCGGTGAGCAGGTTTAATGATTACTCCTTCGAGGACCACTACCTGAAAGTGGGTCTTGCAAAACCGAGAGTGAAACGCAGCTCAACAGGCCTATACTTTGAGCCTTGAAGTTTTGATCAACCCCGCCTCACGGCGGGTTCGCTTTTAACGGAGATCGACCATGAATGATTCCGGTTGCAGAAGTAGAGGAGCCCTCCATGTTTGGAGGGCTCGCTTTATCTCATATTTGGGGACAAACCAGGGACTTTCCGGAGACCCAGCGCTTTTCAGGGTCGGAGATGCCGATTGCTCTTCTCGGCGCGAAGATGCCAAGTGTACTTCTTGGCGCAAATGTGCCAAGTGACCTTCTTGCCGCAAAGATCCCAATACTTTTCATTTTGGGAGCTTACTTGCTCGACGTGGGTCGGAGTTTACCCCGCACAGCGGGGTCCCCGCCGAGACGCGACCGTAGGTCTCCTCGCATTAGTTGCTGATAGAGGAAACACTCGAAGATGGCGAGTGTTCTTCTTGCTTGCCTGCACCTCGCACACACAAACTCGGCCTGGACGCTAGTAGCTTGGGTTTCTAGTCCTGATTTGGTCGTATAAGTTAGGGTGGTTTTTAAAAATATTCCCGCCTAGACAAATTAACCAGTAAACCGGTCAACGAAAATTAATTTACCTTTAATATTTATATAATCCTTTTATAGTCCTTGCATTTTTGAAAGGAATACGCTATTATATCTATAGGGTAATTAACCTCCTATTTATCTTATTATTATATTTTATTAATCATTGATTTTTATTTTCGGATGTTGAAATTACCCACAGGTCGTATCTTATAAATTCTAATATTTCTGGCTTTTGCCTATGAAAACATATAGACAATTGTTTTCCTATCTGTCTAATAGGCAAATCTCCCGATAACCTGGTATATGTCGGGCGATTAGTTATTTATCGCTAGATTGCCTTCTTGCATAACTTTCGATGGAGTGCTTTTCTGAAATAACAACATTCATTAATGGGCCTCTAACACCTCAGCCGCATCAATGAGGTTTACCAGTACGAAATTTAGTGGCTAGATTTGCTGGTTCGCAATCGATCTGATTTCCGGAGCCGTTCATGCAAATTTGTTCTCCACCAAATTCCATACTCTTAACCGAATGGGCGTCATGATTATGGCGCCGGCATTCACGTTTGATGCCATCCTTGCCGCCTCGCAAGCGGCATCAAAGTTGCTCAAGTCAATATTAGATTTATTTATTGCGACGGCCTTCCATGAGGCCGTCTTTATTTTGATTCTGGTTTTCAATTCGAACAATTTAATGCATCCCCCGACGTTTTTTTAGAATAATGGCTTATCTACGAGGAGGTCAGTAATTATGATACGTTCGATTATTCGATCAAGCTTGAACTTACGATTTCTGGTAGTTATTATCGCAGCTGCACTTTTCGTCTTCGGCGTCGCCCAAATACGCGCTATGCCGGTGGATGTATTGCCTGAGTTCTCACCGCCCTACGTGGAGATTCAGACCGAAGCTCTCGGGCTCTCCGCACCGGAAGTGGAACAATTGGTCACCCTCGGGCTGGAGCAGGATTTGCTTAATGGGGTGCCGTGGCTTGACACCATCTACTCCGAGTCAGCTCCCGGGCTTTCGACGGTCACCCTCGTTTTTGAACCCGGGACTGACCTCATACGGGCGCGGCAGATGGTATCAGAGCGTCTTGCACAGGCGTTCGCTTTACCGCATGTTTCAAAACCGCCGAACATGATCCAGCCCTTATCGTCGTCGAGCCGGTTCATGATCGTCGGGCTTTCCTCGAAAAACCTGTCACTGATCCAGATGTCGGTGCTTGCCCGCTGGACGATCGTTCCCCGCTTGATGGGTGTCCCTGGCGTTGCCAATGTCGCGATTTGGGGGCAGCGCGATCGGCAGCTGCAGGTGCAAGTAGATCCACAACGGCTGCAAGCTAACAATATTTCGCTGCTCCAGGTTCTGGAAACCACTGGGAATGCACTATGGGTGTCTTCGTTAAGTTTTGTCGAGGCATCCACGCCCGGCACCGGAGGCTTTATTGATACGGCTAATCAGCGACTTGGGATCCGGCACATATTGCCTATTGTATCGGCGGATGGCTTGGCTCAAGTACCGATCGAGGATTCGGGCCTACGCCTGGGTGACATAGCGAATGTGGTCGAAGATCATCAACCGCTGATTGGGGACGCTCTCAACAAGGATGGTTCCAGCCTTCTTCTTGTTGTTGAGAAATTTCCAGGCGCCAATACGTTGGATGTGACGCGCGGTGTCGAAAGCGCACTTACGGAGTTGCAACCCGGTCTGTCCGGTCTTGAGATGGACTCAAGCGTTTATAGACCTGCAGACTTTATCCGGATGGCGATCAGAAATCTTGGCCTGGCAGGGCTCATTGGATTATTTTTGGTCATGCTCGTTCTGGTTGCCTTTTTCTTTGAGTGGCGCACCGTCTTGATCAGCCTGGTGGCGATACCGGTGTCATTCGTGGCGGCTGGCCTCGTACTGTACTTGACCAGGGCAACGGTCAATATAATCGTTTTAACTGGTCTCTTGATCGCAATCGGGGTCATAGTGGAGGATGCGATCATCGATGTCGAAAACATCCTGTGGCGACTGCGCCAATCTCGTGAGGCTGGGAGCACCCGATCGGCAGCAAGCATCATACTTGACGCTTCTCTCGAAATTCGCAGTCCCATCCTCTACGCCATGCTGATCCTTCTACTGGCGGTGTCTCCCATCTTTTTCATGGGAGGTTTATCCGGCGCGTTCTTCCAACCGCTGGCGATCTCGTATGGCCTGGCTGTGCTGGCCTCCATGTTGGTTGCGTTGACGGTCACACCCGCGTTATGTTTGATCCTCCTCGCAAATGTGCCGGTTGAGCGCCGCACCTCACCGCTCGTGGTGTGGTTCCAGCATGTCTATGAGACTGGCTTGAGGCGCATCCTCCAGCGAACGGGATTGGCCCTCATTATTACAGGCGTTTTCACGGTGGCCGGCCTTGCGATTTTGCCCTTCCTCAGCCAGGCACTGATACCTTCATTCAAGGAACGGAACTTGGTGATCCAATTGGAAGCCGAGCCCGGCACTTCGCAACCGGAGATGAGTCGTATCTCGGGCCGGATCAGTCAGGAGTTGCAGTCTATTCCGGGAGTCCGCAGCGTCGCAGCTCATATTGGACGTGCCGTGCTGGGAGACCGGGTGGTCAATGTCAATTCCGCAGAGCTTTGGGTCAGCATCGATCCTGCAGCAGATTATGACAAGACAGAGGCAACCATCCAGGAGGTGGTCGATGGCTATCCCGGGATCCATAACAATGTGCAGACCTATTTGAATCAAATTAGCAGTGAGATAAAAACGGGACCGAAGGACTCAATTGTCGTTCGCGTCTATGGCGATACCGATGCTACTCTCCGCTCCGCGGCAGAAGAGGTTAACAAGTCCATTATGGGGATAAACGGCATCAATAAATTGCAGACAAAGCTCCCGGTGGAACAGCCAACATTGGAAATCGAGGTCGACTTGACCGCAGCACAAAAATATGGTCTCAAGCCCGGTGACGTCCGTCGCGCCGCTGCCATTATGTTCTCAGGCATTCAAGTCGGCAGCCTTTTCGAGCAACAAAAGGTGTTCGATGTCGTGGTATGGAGCACCCCCGAAACGCGGCAGAGTCTTAGCAGTATTCGTGACCTGATGATCGATACCCCCGATGGTGGGCAGGTACGTTTGGGCGACGTGGCTCGCGTGAGCATCGGCTCGACTCCGAGCATCATCCATCATGAAGCCGTACACCGTTACATTGACGTTGTCGCCGATATTAAAGGACGAAACATCAACGCCGTTGCGGCTGCTATCGATGAACGCCTTGAACAGATCCAGTTCCCCCTCGAATACCATGCCGAAGTGCTCGGCGGTTACGCGCAGCAACAAGTCGACCAAACGCGTACCCTCGTTTTTGTATTCGCCGCGTTGATCGGAATTTTCCTGCTCCTGCAAGCTTCCTTCAGGAGTTGGCGTTTGGCGGTCGTCGCCTTATTGACCATGCCCATGGCTCTGGCAGGTGGCGTGCTCGCGGCGTTCCTTGGCGGTGGTGTCATCTCACTTGGTTCTCTCGCCGGGTTTTTTACCTTGCTGGGAATTGCCGTACGCAACGGCATTGTCATGTCCAGCCACTTTCACCAACTGGAGCGGCATGAAGGTGAAACGTTTGGGTTGGAGCTTGTCCTACGCGGGTCGCGCGATCGGCTCTCGCCAATCCTGATGACGGCGTTAGCCTCAACCTTGGCTCTGGTGCCTGCGCTTTTCCTGGGAGAGTTACCGGGTCTTGAGATCGTGCGCCCGATGGCTATTGTCGTATTAGGCGGTTTGGTCACGACGATGTTGCTGGATCTATTCGTTTTGCCCACCTTATATTTGAGGTACGCAGCCAACCGTGAACCTGAGCTTAACTTTGTTCCATCACAAGCAGCCGATCTTCCAGCGGCAGCGATCGATCTTCGAGGATCTGCAGAGGATTAAGAAGGTCAATCTAAGTTCAAATGGTTTCATAAAGGGTAAGTCGGGTAACCAATGGAACGTTCAAAATGCAATCACTGATAGTTATTTGGATTAAAAGGAGGTACACACCTTATGAAGCAAACCGATAAGGCAAAAGGTTCAAGCCCTCAGCATGAGGTTCTATTAGCGGAGGGTTTGCGAAAGTCGTATGGACACAGACAAGCCTTGCAGGGATTATCCCTCTCGTTGAAAGCTGGTCATGTAATGGGCTTCCTGGGTCCTAATGGAGCTGGGAAGACAACCTCGATCCGCATTCTTACAACGATGTTCGAGCCTGAATCAGGGCACTTTGTAGTAGATGGAATTGGTTCTGAATATCCTGAGAAAATCCGACGCAGGATCGGAGTCCTTCCGGAAAACCTGGGGTTTCCAAGGCAAATGACTGGGATCGAATACCTGACCTACTTCGGTCAGCTTTATGGACGTTCAGCCGCAGCAGCCAGAACATACGGCTTGACACTCCTCGCAGAAGTAGGCATGCAGCAAAGAGCAAAGTCTCTCATCAGCAGTTACAGTCATGGGATGCGGCAAAGGATTGGGATCGCACGTGCGCTCGTCAACGACCCGGTGGTGGTATTCCTTGACGAACCCACCCTTGGCCTGGATCCGCGTGGCCAACAGGAGTTGCTTGAATTGGTAAAAAAGGTCGCGCGTGAGCGGAATACCGGGGTGATTTTGTGCAGCCATCTTCTGTCAGAGATCGAGGGCGTGTGTGACGATGTGGTGATCCTGAACCAGGGTCAGATTGTTGCGAGCGGTTCAGTGACCGATGTCATTGGGGGAGCTCAAAGAAATGCGCTTCGAATGCAGGTTCCATCGCCTTCGTTTGAAAGGGCCCGGAAAGTCTTAAAAGCACTGCCAAAAGTTTTAAAAGTGACTCCCACCAGTGATAAGAAGGACTGGTTAAGGGTGGAACTTAAAGATTCCACTAACGGCGGTTCGCCAAAAGGCTATCAAGATAATAATGGGATCCTCAAAGCCCTTATTAACGCCAAAATTCCAATCTTGAGCATTCAGACCGATGGCGGCAGGTTACAGGATGTTTTCCTTCATCTAACAGAGGATTCGATCAAATGAGCGGCGCTGCTTTTCAACTGGCTACGAAGCAAGCTGTGAGCGAACACCAGGTTGAACCTCTAGGCCGAGGACAACCAGCCTGGTGGGTCGTGTTCACCAGGGAACTCGCTGAGCTCTGGATTGGGGGAAAAGCATTGCTCCTCATCCTTGCTTACAGCGTGTTTCTTGGAATCCAAGCATATATTCAGATAAAAACCAGTGAATCAAGTCTGATCCCTCCGAGGGAAATGGTATTCGCCACACTTCAGATCGTTTACTATGTCGGCGGATTGATATGCCTGATTATTGGTGCAGATAGCATCAGTGGTGAGCGTGAACGGGGCACCTTCGAAGCGCTCCTCCTAACACCTGCAAATCGCAGACAAATTATCATCGCCAAATTCCTCGCCGGTTTCTCGCCCTGGCCCATTGCCCTGTTGATTGCCATTCCTTTCCTGAAGGTGCTCTCCCAGGGCGATGAGGTTTTTGGTCAGACATTGATCCTGGGTGGATTCGTAGGGAGCCTTCTGGCAATCGGATTTACCGCAATGGGTATGCTTGTGAGTTTTTGGTCGAACTCTAACCCCGTCAGTTTTTTTGTGAGCCTGGGTATTTACCTGGTTATCCTTCTCCCGTCCACTTGGCCGGGGAGGGCTGTAAGAGGGCTGGTGGCTAAGTTTTTCCAGAGAATAAATCCTTTGGAGGGGTCCAATGAACTCCTGGAGAAAATCCTCGTTAATAATCGACCTTTAGCTCAATACGAAACCTGGCTTAGGACTCCGGAAATATTTGCTGCGCTTATGCTGGGAATACTATTGATTTATGCGGGTTCCCGCCTCCGCCTTTTCGCGCGGCAGCGATGATAGGGCTCCGGATTCAAATCTGGAGGAGATTTTTTGTCGTGAGGTTCCGATCTTATTCTTTCCAGGTGTAATTGTTCGTCCCGGATGTGCCAGCTGGTTGATCCATCTCATTACAGAAACAGATCATGCGGTTTTCCTTGAAAGTAGATTGACTTTCTTGAACTAATCGAGGAGAAATGAATATGACCGATTCTATCGTTCACAAAATTAATAAAATGGATTGGAAAGAAGGGCAGGTTGAATTATCAAGATCAATAGTTCCTGCATGGTGGATTGTGCTTTCACGAGAACTGGCCGATCTTTGGATTGGAGGAAAAGCACTTTATCTCATTTTAGCTTTTAGCATATTGCTTGGAATTGAGACCTACGTTCTCGCGACGAATTTCGAATTGAGTCTGTTCACTCCAAAAGAAATGGTGTTGGAGACCCTGAAGACGGCCATTCAGGTGAGCCTTTTCATCGGTCTGATCATCGGCGCAGATACGATCAGCGGTGAGCGCGAACGTGCAACCCTTGAAGGACTCCTTCTGACACCAGTGGACCGCAGGCAGATTATCCTCGGCAAGTTTCTGGGTGCGCTTTCGGCGTGGCCGGCCGCTATGGCGATCACTATTCCATTCATGGCACTTCTCTCTCAAGGCAATGGTGTATTCGGTCGTGCTATAGCCTGGGGTGCCCTGGTAGGTACCTTGCTGGTCCCGGCTTTCACGGCGGTGGGGATGATAGTTAGTTTTTGGTGCAACTCAAACAAAACCAGTTTTTTCATCAGCCTGGGAATATTCTTTATTTTCCTATTACTCGGTCAGGTGCTCGGCACAACGATAGGGTCAGTGGGTGGATTTCTTCAATGGTTAAATCCGATCCCGGCCGGGTTTGATTTCCTATCTAAGCTCCTGGTGAGTAATCAAAAATTTGGAGATGTTTGGAGTCAGCTTGAGTCGCCTTTTGTGTTTGCCATACTCGTGATAGGGCTGCTTTTTCTTTATGCGGGACCAAGTCTCCGCCTCGAGGCAGGAAAACTGGGTAAGCTCTGGTCGAAGATGAGTCAGATGGTGGGCCTGTCAGTGATTGCCTGCCTCATACTTGCTTTGAGCGCTACTCGGGCAATGGCTCTTCAACCCGTCCAAACCCGGGAAGGGGATCTACAAATAACCATCAGTATCGATCATAAAGCAGTGAAAACCGGCGATTCTGTTCAATTCGATACGATCGTGACCAATACGAGCGCGGATCCAACCCCGCCCGTGATCGTGGCGATGAATATCATCAATCTAAAATCTGAAGGTGATGTGGTTGATCCGGAGGACTGGTCACCTGAACGCACACAATATTTAGATTCCTTGACGCCTAATCAGTCCACTACTCTTTCCTGGACGGTGAACGCTGTTCTGGATGGCAATTACATGGTGTACCTGGTAGCCATTCCCGAACCCGATAGCTCGGAAACATCCAGCCAGATTGGCACCAGCCCAGGTCTTCATATAACTGTTGCAAAGTTCACTAAACTTAATCCCGGAGGAGTGCTGCCTTATGCGGTAGGTGTACCTATTTTATTGGTGCTTGCCATATTTCTAGTGTTCAGGTTAAGGCGTCGGCAAATCGATGCAGGCGGTTAAAAGTGAAAATGCCTGAGTGCAAAAATGCAAACTTGGGGCTTGAATCCGGTACAAGCGTTGCGTGGCATGACGTGGAAAATATCTGTTCACGGACGCTGAACGAAGGATAAGGAGGATACGACGATGCGTATTAATCGATGGATTGGCGTTTTATTATTCTTTGGCAGTCTGCTGTTATCAGCCTGCGGAAAGAGTTCGGCAGTGATCCCTGTCACAGGAGCGGATGGGCCGGTCAGGGTTGAGCATCTCAGTGGCGCGCAGCCCACTCGTATTACATTAACCGCACAGGCGGCTAAACGACTCGACGTCCAAACGGACCTGGTTCGTGCGACGGAGGTAAAAGGGACTCTGAGAAAGGTTGCCCCTTACGCGGCGATCCTTTATGACACGCAAGGCAATACCTGGGTATATACCAATCCTGAACAATTGGTCTTCGTTCGACAGCATGTCGTTGTGGATCACATAGAGGGCGGTCTGGCGGTGTTGTCTGATGGGCCGGATGAAGGGACGTTTGTCGTAACGGTCGGAGCGGAAGAATTGTTCGGCTCCGAGACCGAGTTCGAGGAAGAATGACCGCGCAAGGAGCGCTCCGGCTATGATACGTTCTATTGTTGGGACGAGCTTAAAATTTCGTTTCATTGTGCTTGCCATCGCTGCCGCGATGATGTTCTTCGGCATCGTGCAAATTCCCAGCATGCCCGTGGACGCCTTTCCCGAGTTTGCGCCCCCGCGCGTCGAGATTCAGACTCCCAGTCTTGGGCTTTCTGCGGAGGAAGTGGAATCTTTTGTCACCGTTCCCCTGGAGCAGTCGTTCAACGGGGTGGATGGGTTGGACCTCATGCGCAGTAAGTCGATCCCTGATTTGTCATCGATCGAGCTTCTCTTCAAGCCCGGGACAGACGAGCTGCATGCCAGGCAGTTGGTGCAAGAGCGCCTTGCAACCGTGGTCAACACCTTGCCGACCTGGGCAGCCCCACCGGTAATCATGCCTCCCGTATCAACGACCGGCCGGGTCTTGAAGATCGGGGTTTCCTCGAAAACTGTGTCATTGATGGATATGTCGATGATCGCCTATTGGACGATTCGCGCCCGCTTGCTGGGCGTTCCCGGAGTGGCAAATGTGGCGATCTGGGGGGAACGGATAAGGATTCCGCAGGTGCAAGTCGATCCGGTACGGATGCGCGCTTATGACGTATCGCTCGATGATGTTATGGAGGTCACGGCAGACGCGCTGGATGTAGGGATATTATACTTTTCCGATGGAGCCGTCATCGGCACTGGCGGATTCATTGAGACTCAGAATCAACGGCTGAGTATCATGCCCGTCCAGACTATCAAATCGGCAGCAGATCTGGCACAGGTACCCATCCACGATAAGAAAAAGAGCGATGGTACGCCGTTGCGGTTGGGTGACGTGGCCAACGTAGTTGAGGATACCTGGCCGCTCATCGGTGACGCGGTCGTTAACGATGGTCCTGGACTTATGCTCGTCGTCGAAAAATTCCCGTGGGCGAACACTCTGGATGTAACTCGGGGCGTCGAGGCTGCTCTGACTGAGTTACGCCCGGGTCTACCGGGTATAGATATGGACTCAACCATCTTTCGACCGGCGGACTTTATCCAGGTGGCACTCGACAACCTCACCCGGGCGTTGCTTATCGGATGCATACTCGTGATGGTTGTGCTTGCCGCCTTTCTTTTTGAATGGCGCACTGCTTTGATCAGCCTAGTGGCAATCCCATTGTCGCTCTTGGCAGGCGGACTTGTGCTTTACCTGCGCGGTGGGACCATCAATACGATGATTTTGGCGGGGTTTGTGATCGCCATCGGTGTCGTCGTCGACGATGCGATCATTGACGTTGAGAACATCGTGAGGCGGCTGCGACAGTCCCGCAAAGAAGGCAGCACCAGGTCGACGGCCAGCATCGTTCTCGAGGCCTCACTGGAGGTCCGTCAGGCGATCATCCACGCAACTCTGATCGATGCCGTGGTTTTGCTGCCGATCTTTTTTATCGGGGGTTTGTCCGGTGCATTTTTCCAACCGCTGGCGGTCTCCTATGGGCTGGCAGTCCTGGCATCCATGTTCGTTGCCCTCACGGTAACGCCTGTGATGTGCTTGCTTCTATTGGCGAAAGCGCCCATTGAACAGCACGAACAACCGCTGGTGAAGTGGCTCCAGCATGGCTATGAAAAAGTTCTGGCTCGGATCATCCAGCGACCGCGCCCGGTCTTTATCGGCACCGCAGTCGTTATTTTGGTGGGTATTGCAGTGTTTCCAATGCTCGGCGAGTCGTTGTTTCCTCATTTTAAGGAACGGGACTTTTTGATGCACTTTATCACCAAACCCGGCAGCTCCGTTATAGAAGAACGGCGGATCGTGACTCAAGTCAGTCGTGAGCTGCGGGCTATACCCGGAGTGCGCAACTTTGGGTCCCATATTGGGCAGGCCCTGTTGGCGGATGAAATTAACGGTGTCAATTTCGGCGAGATGTGGATCAGCGTTGATCCTTCGGTCGACTATGACAAGACGGTGGCCTCCATCGAGCTGGTAATTAATGGCTACCCTGGGCTATTTCACAATGTGGAGACCTATCTCAACGAAAGAATTGACGAGGTCCTGGCAGGATCAAGCCAGACTTTTGTCGTGCGCATCTATGGACCGGATTTGAAAGGCATCCATACCAAGGCAGATGAGGTGAAGCAGGCCCTTTCAGGGATCCCCGGGATCGTTGATTTGAACGTGCAGCTCCAGTCGGAGGTACCCCAGGTGCAAGTTGAAGTCAATCTCGACGCAGCACAGCGCTACGGCCTCAAACCGGGTGACGTGCGTCGTGCGTCCGGAACCTTGTTGGCGGGTGAAGAAGTGGGTGACCTTTTCAGGGATGGAAAAGCCTACGATGTAAACGTGTGGAGCACGCCCGCAACCCGCGCCAGTTTGAGCAGCATGCTCGATCTCCCGATTGATACACCGGATGGAGGACATGT
>JBGQIO010000089.1:0-13123 GCA_041498515.1 Anaerolineae bacterium | reverse complement strand
TATCTCCATAATTGATTCCGGGATAATTTACGAACAATGTCGTCCCCTGTTGTATTCCCGGCGCCCGCCAGGCGACTTGCTGCCAGAATTCATTGATGATTTTTTCTTCATCGACGACTTGATTTGAATAAGTGAAATGAGTTAGCACAGCGAATACTATTACAGCCAAAATCGAAGTAAGGCGCAGCCGACTTGAACTCAGGGAATAGATCAACCCTACGATCAGCACCGCAGCTGCCAGGGAGGCCGGCATGGCATAATGTGAATAACTTTGAAAGTCGACGTAGCGATTGGCCATGATGACGGGTAATACCCCCGTAACCACACCGATCAGTCCGATCCAGATGGCTTGCGTCTGCCAGGCAGCCTGAGTTTGATCGCCTCGCGCATCCTGCCCATCAACCTTTTCCCTTTGCAGAAAGAAATAAGCCAGGCATACGCTGGCAAGCGCCAATAATGCCAATAACAAATCGATGGCAGCGTCCCGCAATCGCATACTAAAAAATTCTTGCAGAGCAGGTGTTACCCAGGACAATAACGCAACATCCGCCGTGCTTTGAAATAAGCGAATAAACCACCAGAAACCTGTAGACAAGGGGGAATTAAAAAAAACGCCGAGCTGACGGCCGATGTCGGTCGCCGGGCGTTCATTGTGAAAGATGAACAGCTTCCAGAACAAAAAACCAACCGGGACCAATCCGGCGACTGCCCAGGCCCGTACTGTCTGCACACCTCTCTTAATAATAGATCCGTACGTTTGGTTTTGACCGATAAAGATAAATACACACAGCAGCCGGAAGATTTCCATCCCCATACCGAAATCAACCAGGGCAATGTAAGCCCAGCCGGTGATAACCGCCCCTACCCAGGCAGCAATTTTTGGAACTGTTCGACTAGTGCTGATGGCTTTTAATGTGAGACCGAACGAAAGAGCTTCCAGGCAGGAACTTGCTATCCTGGGTTGGTTCTCAAATCCCTCCATCCAACGCAGATAGCCGGGAAAAAGGATGAAGAATAGAGCCATGAACAGAGAAGCGGTCCGCTGTTTTGGCCACAAGAGGTTGAACAGCCACAACGCCGCCAGCCCTCCCAGAAAGCGCCAAAGGAAAGAAGTGAGATGGTAAGGGAGAGGGGAAACCCCGAATAATTGGTAATAGACCTCAAAAAAAGGACCGCGTGCCGGCCTGTCAATACTGAACATGGCCTGGAATATACCGGGCCCGCCGATGAGGCGATCCATGGCGTAATACCAATCGTCACGGTAGATAGTCGCCTGGAGCAGGTTGGGAAGATAGGTAAGACCCGAGACAACCAGGAGCAATGCAATTTCTACGGCACGCGTAGTGTTGAACTTTCGAAAAGCCATCAGGCGGCTCACTTTCAATTTAAAACTCTGGGTTGAAAAGCAGTGTCTTCAACTAAGGATATCCCGTTCCTGATTTGGAACTTATTTCATTACAGGGTACTGCATAATTACATCGAAATGTGTACATTCAGTAGCTAAACCAAAGTTTTGTTTTTTACCCTATAAATGATGAAAACAAATTTTGAGATTATTTAAGAAGCAGTAAATTTCGCAGTACGGTATGCAGGATGCCGCGATTGCGGTAGTAATTCACCTCCACATCCGTATTTAGGAGCGCAATGGTTTTGAATTCAACGACTTCGCCATCCGGCTTCCTGGCTTTGACCGTTATTGTGCTCTTTGGCTTCATAGTGTCGCCCAATCCGAGCAGGTCATAGACCTCGTCGCCTTTCAGTCCAAGAGATTCTATGTTCTGCCCATCCATGAACTTGAGAGGCAGCAAACCCATCCCTACCAAATTAGAACGATGAATGCGCTCGAACGACTCGGCGATCACCGCCCTGACGCCTTGCAGCAAAGGGCCTTTGGCAGCCCAATCGCGGCTGGAGCCGGCTCCGTATTCCTTGCCGGCGAGGATGATGGAATGCACCCCTGCGCTTTGGTATTTCACGGCCGCGTCGAAGATGGGCAGCTCCACACCCTCTGGGAAATATTTCGTTGAAAAGCCTTCTTTGGGTGCAATGAGCAAATTCTTTAATCGTATATTCGCAAATGTGCCGCGTGTCATCACGAGGTCGTTACCGCGCCGCGAGCCATAGGAATTGAAATCCTTCGGCTGGACTCCGTGCTCTTGCAGGAATTTTCCCGCCGGGCTGTTCGAGGCGATATTGCCTGCCGGCGAGATATTATCGGTATTTATCGAATCCCCGAACATGGCGAGGACCCGTGCACCCCGGATGTCGCTTACGGGCAGCACATCCAGGGTCAGGTCCTGGAAATAAGGTGGATGATGAATGTAAGTAGAGGCTTCATCCCAATCGTAAAGATCGCCGCCTGAAACTTTGATCGCTTTCCAGGCATCCGAGCCCTCAAAAACGCTGCTATAGTTCTCCGTGAACATTTGGGAGACCAGGTTCTGACCTACCGTCGCGTCGATATCTTGCTGCGTAGGCCAGACATCTTTTAGATAAACGGGCTTGCCATCCAGGCCTTCGCCGAGAGGCTCCTTGTCAAGGTCGATATCCGCCCGGCCGGCTAACGCAAACGCGACGACTAGGGGCGGTGAAGCCAGGTAGCTGGCCTTGACCAGGGGATTGATTCGGCCTTCAAAGTTGCGGTTGCCCGAAAGCACGGCTACGGTAACCAGGTCGCTTGCAGTAACGGCTTTGGCAACTTCACCGGGCAGGGGACCGCTGTTGCCTATGCACGTGGTGCAGCCATAAGCCACGATATTGAAACCAAGCTTGGACAAGGGCTCGATCAAGCCGGCCCGTTGAAGGTATTCGGTCACAACGCGCGAGCCTGGCGCCAGGCTGGTTTTTACATAAGGCTTGACGCTTAAGCCCTTCTCCAGGGCTTTCTTCGCCAGCAATCCGGCACCAACCATAACGGACGGGTTGCTCGTGTTGGTGCAGGAAGTGATGGCCGCGATCACTACCGCCCCGTGCTTGATCTTCATCGAACCGCCGTTCGTCCCGAAGGTCGCTTCGTTTTCGACTGCTTCAGGTTTAAGCTCGAAGCCGCGCTCACTAACGGGCGCAGTGAGGGCCTTTTGAAAAGCTTCTTTCATCTCAGACATGGATACGCGGTCCTGCGGGCGTTTGGGGCCGGCCAGCGAAGGCACAACCGAATCGAGGTCCAACTCGAGCCGTTCTGTAAATTCAGGGTCAGGGGTGGATGGATCGCGGAAGAGGGTCTGTTCGCGGCAATACGCCTCGGTCCTTTCGATCACTTCCTTCGAACGGCCTGTCAGTTTCATATAGCGCAGAGTCTCGGCATCTACAGGGAAGAACCCCATGGTCGCGCCATATTCCGGCGCCATATTGCCGATGGTGGCACGGTCAGGCAGGGACATTGAGTCCAGTCCCAAACCGAAGAACTCGACGAATTTGTCCACGACTCCCTGCTTGCGAAGCATTTGGGTAACGGTGAGCACCAGATCGGTGGCCGTGACGCCCTCGCGCAGTTTGCCGTGAAGTTTGAAGCCGACAACGTCTGGCAATAGCATATCCATCGGCTGACCGAGCATCACGGCTTCGGCCTCGATGCCGCCTACTCCCCAGCCCAACACTCCCAGGCCGTTGATCATTGTGGTATGTGAGTCGGTGCCGACTAGGGTATCTGGAAAGGCGAAGACTTCCGAAGCCTGGCCTTCTTTGGGCGCTTCGGAACCCTGGCGCGTAATAACTACATCGGCAAGATATTCAAGATTGACCTGGTGCACAATGCCGGTCATGGGTGGGACGACACGGAAATTGCTGAAAGCTTTCTGTCCCCACTTGAGAAACTCATAACGTTCGTGGTTGCGCTGGAACTCGATCTCGGTATTGCGCTTCAACGCATCCTGGGTCGCGAAGAAATCCACCTGTATGGAATGGTCGATGACCAGGTCCACGGGCACGAGCGGGTTAATCCTTTTGGGGTCACCGCCCAGGCGCGCAACTGCCGCGCGCATGGCAGCCAGATCCACCAGCGCGGGGACTCCCGTAAAATCCTGCATGATAACGCGTGCCGGCAGGAAGGGAATGCCGGGCCTGCCTCCCTTTGCCTCCGAAGGGGGTGACGGCTTCCAGCCGGCAATGTTCTTCACATCGCTTTGCGTGATCTCGCGGTCATTGCATTGTCGGAGCGCGGCCTCGAGCATAATACGGATCGAAAACGGAAGACGTTTAAGCTTTGTGAGACCCGCCTTTTCGAGCACGTCGAGGCGGTAAATAATATATTGATTATTCCCGACCTTCAACACGTCGCGGGCTTTAAAGAAATCGTTCATGATGTGTCTCCTTTGACTGAGAGGAAATACCACGACCTCTAATGAGGGACCGGACTCCAGGACCCGAACTCTACGAATATTGTATTCTGGCGCCTTGTTACGCGGTTCGACTTCTCACCATAGAGACCAAAAAGACGCAAAGGTGCGCCTTTGTCGTCCTTTCGGTCTGCGTGATGCAGATTACTATTTTAGCTCTTTTGTTAAAGTCTCAACCAGTTTACCGCGTTCGTCCTCGGGCAGGAATGCTGCCTGTCCGGCGGCGAGGATGCGCTGTTTGAGTTTTGCCATTGAAAAGCCCAGGTCATCACAGGCGACATGATACTCATGACTTAATGTGATCCGTGAGACGCTGGGATCATCGGTGTTGATCGTGACGTTGAGTCCTTCATCGAGCATTTTTGCCAACGGGTGAGACTCCAAACCGGGGACAACCCCTGATTGATAATTACTGGTCACACATACCTCGAATGCGGTGCCGCGTTCCCGCGCGAGCGAGGTGACATACCCATTCTCGAGCACGCGTACTCCGTGACCGATCCGTTCCGCACCGAGTTCTTCGATGGCCTCGCTCACGTTGGCCGCGGGGCCCCACTCCCCGGCGTGGATGGTAATATGCAGCCCGGCCTGTTTGGCTTCCCGGAAGACCGCATAGAACGGTTCCGACTTGAATTCTGCCTCGTTACCTGCCAGGTCCATTGCGACGACGCCGTCGTCCTTGTGTTCAGCCGCTAGCCAGGCTACCTGTTCAGCTAGTTCAGGGGATTCATGCCGGTTGACGGATGTGATTAGCTTCACGATCAACCCAAACTCTTTGGCGGCTGCCTGTGCGCTTGTGATCACCCAGTCCAGCACATCGTGCAGTGGGAAGCGTTCCGCGCGGCTTAATGCTACGGGCGTGAACCGCAGTTCCATGTATTTTACGTTATCCTTCGCCGCGTCTTCGATGGCTTCACGCGTGATGCGGTGGATCGCTTCCGGCGAACGATAGAACAGGCGCAGAGTATTGAACTTGGATAGAAAATTCTTGAATGAGAAGTTTTCCTGATCCTGAACCTGCACCAGATTGCTCAAGCTTAAGACATCCTCTGGGACCGTGATGCCATGCTGCCGGGCAATATCGATCATGGTATCTAAACGCAATGTGCCTTCCAGATGGCGATGGAGTTCCACCTTGGGAAGGGCGCGGTATTGGTGTAGCACTGCGGTGATTCGTTCTGCCATGACGATAGGTTATTCGAATTTATCCGGAATACTGAAAATCCGTAAATCCTTCCATAGAGTTCATTGTAACGAGCACAGGAGCTTCAACTGGTTTTTGTCGTATGCCCGAAGCCGGGTTGGGCGGGCAGCCCACTGCCCTGAACAATCTGCCTAAGGACGAGTTCCCCAAGCACTGGCATTTGTGGAGCATAATCGAGATTGCCCGGATGACCTAACTTCGTTCGGAAGACTTCTCATCCCGGCTGATCACGACCGGTTGTTGTTAGTGTCGTTTGCGCTTCTTCTTACCGCTTCCTGGTTGTGCGGTTTGCACTCCATTAGATGACTGGGTTTGTACTTCAGCAGTCGTCGCAGCGGCTGCAGGAGCCACCTCGGTGGGCGTGATCTCCATGCGTCGAGGTTGATACGCAAAAACCCTACCGATGACGGCGCCGCGTACATCTTCGAGTAATTGTTGGAATAATTCTGAAGCTTTGCCTTTATATTGTACCAGCGGGTCACGTTGGGCATAAGCTTCGAGGCCGATGGAGATGCGCAGAGCCTCGACCTTGGTGAGGTAGTCAACCCATAACTCGGAGATCGCCGATAACAACAGCTGCCTCTTGACCTCATTCAGGACATAGGAACCGATGGCACGGATCAACGTATCGCGATCGGCCTCGCTCAAAGAGGAGGGCTGATCATTGAGTCGTTCCTCGCCAAAGACCTGCGCCGCTGGGCCAAAGTCTGCCAGCTGTCCTGCGTTTTGGCTCAAGCGTGCATACTCGCCCTGGCCCCAGGCCATCTGCAATGCGGATTCAGCTTGTTCTAGATGGTCTAGCACGGCCTCGGTTACATCCTCTGCAGTACGATTTTCGAGGAGCAGAGCGGCGAGGTAAATGTAATTAAAACGATTGAAAATCTGCCGGACTTGACGATGTGTACGCCCATCGAAGACCGTGCGTGCGCCCTGGGAGAGTGACATCAAAAGGCGAAGTTTCGATGAATCGTCCTCGCCTGATTCACGCTGGAGCAAAGCTTCCAGGTCGCGTTCAACCTGGGAGGTAAGGCGTTCGCGCTGTCGTTCCAATAGATCTCGCGACCTGCCCGAGATCTTCTCAGCCGCCTCATTCCAATTGGCGGCTTCGATCTTACCGCCCAGCGATTCACCCAGCCGGTGTTCGATGGCACCGGCCACGCGGCCGATATGGAGGGCGATCAGCTGTGATTCAAGATATTCTTCGAGCCACTTCTTGAACTCATTAGGATCATCCGCAAGCAATCGGGACTGTTCGCCCGTCAAACGCAGGGGTAAACGGATCAGACTGCTCAGCTCCTCCGCGGCTTTTTGCGGACGGATCGTTTCTTCCGAGTCGCGCAACCCTTCGAAGAAAGCATCCAGGGCGTCGCTACGCTCTGCAATTTGTGCATCGAGGCCCTCTTCAGTCCTATCGATGAGAGCCTCGATGGCCCGCAGGGTATGTGTCTGCTCGACCTGGATGGCGCGTTCGACTGATTTAACTGCCCCTGTTTTGAAGTTCGTTGAGGAGGTAGAACCATTAATGTCGTCCAGGATAAGCTTAAGTCCGAAGGTTGGGATCAGCTTGCCCTGCGACTCAAACGGCGGCTGGACACCTTCCAGCCATGCGATCAGCTTCCAGGGACCTTCTTCGTCCTCCAGCCCAAGCCCCACGCGCTTCTCAACCTCGGACCCAAGCATCTCGGATATGTCCTCGGTGAGATCTTTTTTAGTAAAGATACGGTCGCGCTGGGAATAAATTTGCTCGCGCTGTTTATTCAACACATCGTCGTATTCGAGCAAATGCTTGCGGACATCGAAATTGGCGCCTTCCACCCGCGACTGTGAGTTTTCGATGATGCCGCTGACCAGGCGCGCTTCCAATGGAAGCGAATCATCCACCTTGAGGCGCTGCATCAAACCGCTCACCTGCTCACCGCCGAACAGCCGCATCAGGTCGTCTTCAAGGGAAAGGTAGAAGCGCGACGACCCGGGGTCTCCCTGACGGGCAGAACGGCCGCGCAGCTGGTTGTCAATGCGGCGGGCTTCGTGTCGTTCCGAGCCGATGACATGCAAGCCGCCCAACTGCTTGACACGCTCCATGTCTTCAAAATATTGCAGGAAGAGTTTGACCTCGCCTTCATAGAGGCCGTATTGCGCCGGGTTGATCTTTTGAAAGGCCTGGCGTCGATCTTCCAGAGGCATGTCGAAGGGATCTTCAAAACCGGCACGTCGCAGGACACGGTTGACCGCTGAAATGACTTCTTCGGCAACCTCGCCGCCCAGTTTAATGTCGACCCCGCGCCCGGCCATGTTGGTGGCGATCGTTACCGCGCCGAACGCGCCCGCTCCGGCAATGATCTGTGACTCTTCTGTGTGCTTGCGCGCATTCAACACCTGGTGCGGCACACCGGACTGCAATATCGTCTTAAGCCGGTCGCCAGCCTCTGTGGGTAAATTCAGGGTTTCCAGCAGCGCGGCAAAGTTCGAAGGATCGTCGAGACTGATCGTGGTCAGGCCGAATGACGATGCGAACTTGCGCAGCACATCTGGCGTTAGGTTTTCGAGCGGCTCGTTGAATGGCTGGAGTTCGGGTATGAGCCGCCCATCCTCTTCGCGTTTATTGGTCTTGACAAAAGAGTGGCGGACCAGGCCAACCTGCAGTAATCTCCGCACCGACTCGGCGCGCAAGCGGTTGGATAAGCGCTCCGATGATTCAACCGAGGTGGTACCGACCAGCATTGGACGGCCCAGCGCATGGTAACGCACTATCTCGGCCGCCAGGGCGCGCAGTTTCGACTCCACCGTGCGATAGATGACATCCGGGTAATCTTTGCGGCGGTAATAGAGAGGTTCGTCGCCGTCATCCCGTCGCGCGTAATAGGAGAACTGATAATTCTCCTCGTCCCTCGTCTTTACTTCGACAAGTGAGGCATTCTTTCCGATCGCTTGGTATTCGAGATTGGTTGGGATCGGCATGACTTCAAGCTTGTAGATTTTGCTGAATTCTTCCGCTTCCGTGAGAGCGGTACCCGTCATGCCGGCCAGCTTCTTGTACATGCGGAAGTAATTCTGAAGGGTGATGGTGGCGTAGGTCACGTTCTCAGGTTCGACTCGTACGCTTTCCTTGGCCTCCACAGCCTGATGCAGGCCATCCGACCAGCGGCGGCCGGGCATGAGGCGGCCGGTGAACTCGTCTACGATAACGACCTTACCGCCTTGCACGAGATAATCCTTGTTGCGATGGAACAGATACTGGGCCCGCAGGGCTTGTTCAAGATACCCGGTGAGGCGCGCCTGTTCCGGTGTGACATCCTCGGGACGGTCCGGGTCTAGAAGTGTTTGGCCCAAAAGGGTTTCGACGTGCCCGATTCCGACCTCTGTTAAACTTACGCCGCGGTCTTTTTCGTTGACTTCGTAGTCTTCGGGCTTGAGCTGCTTGACGATCTGCGCCATCTTGCCATACCATTCCAGGTCGCCTTGCGCCGGGCCGGAGATGATGAGCGGTGTGCGGGCTTCGTCGATCAGGACATTATCTACTTCGTCCACGATCGAATAGTAATGCCCGCGCTGGACGCGGTCGCTTAAGCGCATCGTCATGTTGTCTCGCAGGTAATCGAAGCCGAACTCGGAGTTGGTACCATAGGTGACATCCGCCCGGTAGGCCTCGACCCGCTCCACAAGCCGCAGGTGCTGCTGGTCTTCATGCGGCGATTCATGTTCAAAGTCCACCAGAAATGCCTTCTTACCGTTCTCGGTCGCAGCTGCCATTTGCAGAACACCGACCGAAAGGCCAAGCATTTGGAAAATGGGCGCCATCCAGCGCGCATCTCGGCGGGCCAGATAATCATTGACCGTGACAAGGTGCGTACCGCGGCCGGTGAGCGCATTTAAATAGAGAGGTAACGTGGCTACCAGCGTCTTGCCTTCGCCTGTCTTCATCTCGGCGATCTGGCCGCGGTGCAGTACTAGGCCGCCCAGCATCTGGACATCATAATGGCGCAGGCCGATCGTCCGTTTGGAGGCTTCCCGTACAGCCGCAAAAGCTTCTGGCAGGATCTCTTCAAGGGCATCCTGTTCAGCCTGGAGCAGCTCTTTCTCGTTCTCGACCGCGTCGTCCTTATCTTCGCCTTCCATTTTCTCCAAAAACGTCGGCCCCTGGAGGGATGTAGAAGACGAAAGTTTGGCGCGAAATTCTTCCGTTTTAGCGCGCAACGCTGCGTCGCTGAGCTGCTCGAACTCGGGCTCCAGCGCGTTGATCTGCTCGATTTCTTCAGTCAGTTGTTCGATTTGACGCTTATGAGGATTACCCCCGACGGTTTTAACGAATTTCTGGAGCATAGTTTCCCTTTCGGAGGAGGGATTATAGCATAGGGATATTGGAGATGAATAAGAAAATACCCTGACTAATCGTCAGGGTATTAGATGAAGGATTGAACTCGATTAATAATTCCTCCCCCCTTCTCCACCCTTTTAAAGCCATCCCCTAAAAAGACTTGCATATACATTTTATGCAGTTTCACGAAACAAACAATAGGCAGTTGTACTGTTTTTGGTATAAGCCCTTGCATTTAGGTAAGATTTCTGCTAATCTTGAACCACATAGAGGGTTCATTTAATATGTCTGATAAGATCCGGGTGACGATTTTAGACGACCACCAGAGCATAGTGGACGGCTATATTTACCGTTTAAACAAGAAACCGGGGATCGAAGTGGTAGCTGCGATCACGTTTGGCGAGCAGCTCGAACCAACTCTGGCGAAACACCCCACCGACATTTTACTGCTTGATTTTAGCGTTCCCACCGGACCACTCAACCAGAATCTTTACCCAACTCTCACCCTGATACCTAGGTTGCTTCAACTTTACCCGGACCTGGATATCCTTGTCATCAGCATGTTTACGGAACGCGGGCTAATTCGCGCCGTCATGGAAGCGGGAGCGAGCGGTTACATTATCAAAGATGATTCGGCCGCCATTCAGAACCTCGAAAATATCCTGCATTTGGTCGCCGACGGAGGAATTTATCTCAGCCAGAAAGTGAGTAATATCTTTCAGAAACAGGATGGAAAAAACAACGAGGACTTGCTGACACACCGCCAATTGGAAGTCCTTCTGTTATGCGCAATGTTCCCGAATGATAAAACGGCTGATCTTGCAAGAAAGATGACCGTCAGCAATTCGACCGTACGAAACCTGCTCTCGGGCGCTTACCTTAGGCTGGGAGTCAATACGCGTGCGGCGGCTATTGAAAGGGCTCGTGGACTGTCCCTCCTGCCGGCTGATTTCCGGACCACCGCCCGGGTCTAATTGCAGCCTGCCGCGTTATGATTGGGTCTGCGATGGATTATCCGTATTTTCAGGTTCTTGACCAAACTCGTGGGTATTCCCTTGAAACCATCAAAACCTAGTTAAGATTTGGCTGCAAGAAGCAGTATTTATAAATAGTAGATATCATACTCACCGCCCCTTTTCTGGCCCGACCGAAAAATGAACATAGGCGGGGCTTTTTCCATTGCCTATGTTCATTTTCCGAAGGCCGAAGGTGCAGGTGGTCTCCCTGCAAAGGAGTTCTTCCTGCTCGGAATCCTTTGCCCCAGGCTGAAAGTCGAGCGGAGCGAGATCCCGCGCTGTCGAAGATGGCAGGTGCTTTTCTTGCCGCAAAGATCCTGTTCTTTAGGGCGGGACCTGGGGCGAAGATGTGATGCGAAGCATAAGCGTAGCGAATCCTGTGGACGCGAAGCGGTAGCACTACCAGTATCACTACCAGTAGTTACAGTAGTAGATTTTCAATATCCACAATAAACCTATTTGGACTGGTCGGATGAATGTCCGGCCAGTCCATGCTATACTCGCATCATCTTTCAGCTTTACATTTATTTAGAGACCAGCTCTCTCTTTCGAAGAGGCCTGTAGTTCGCCATGAAAAGCCACAACGAGCAATTTAATAAGATGGTTGAGTTCGCGATCCCCTGGCTTGTCCTGGCAATCCTGCTTACATATTCTTACACCAAGTTCTTCCAGCATCCATATGGCTTCCGCTGGCGCCCAAACGGGATCGTAGATAACTTGTTTGTTTCTCCAAAACCTCCCACTCTGCAGCTGGGCGATAAATTAATGCAGGTCGGCCCGGTGCCTTGGGCTGATTTCAATTCCGACTTGCGAAAGACCTTTTTTGACGGAGCCAGAGCTGGCGACATCGTATCGATTGTGGTGGAGCGCGATGGACAGACTCTGACGATCCCCTGGAAATATCCTGGCTTCAATTTGGGCGATTTCTACGATCAACTTACCAGCGAATGGATCCTTGCTTATTTTTTCTGGATCGCCGGTCTGTTGACCGTCCTGCTGGTGCGCCCCAAGGATGTACGCTGGGGGTTGATAACGGCCTTTGATTTCCTGACGGCCATCTGGCTGATTGCCGGAAGCGGAAATTCAGCTTTTCATACCTGGTACAGCGCCCTGGTATTACGCGTCGTTATTTGGTTGTGCGTCCCGGTGTACCTGCACTTGCACTGGATATATCCGCGCTCGTTTGGAATACTTCCCCGCCGGGTAACCCTTACTTTTTATGTTGTTTTCCTGATTGTCGCCCTCGCCCAGACATTTCAACTATTTTCCTCGAGTTTCTATCTCCTGGGTTTCATAGGCGCGGTCCTGGGAAGCCTGATCCTGCTGGTCGTGCATGCGATCCGTCAGCCGGAAACGCGCCGCGACCTGGGACTCTTGACGATCCTGCTTATACTGGCTCTCACACCTTTGATCGGCATTGCGGTCGCAGGGTTAATCAAAAGTGATTACCCTCTCATCCTCAACTATGGACTGCTTAGCCTGCCACTGATTCCACTGGCTTACCTTTACGCCGCAAATCGCCGTCTGTTGGGCGTTCTGGAGCTCCGCGTCAATCGCCTGATCTCTGCCTATATCTTCTTGGTCCTGCTGGGGGCGATCGGTATTCCTTTTCTGGCGCTGATTAATCATTGGCTTCGCTCTACGGATAACACATTGATCATCGGAATGATTGCGGGTTTTATTTCGGTGATAATCTCCATTGGGGGCTTCCCGGTTTTCCAGCGGTACGTCGAACAGCACTGGCTCGGAGTCTCGCTACCCACCAGCCATCTACTGGAAATTTACTCGGCTCGCATCGCGACCAGCAATTCGTTCCTGGCTCTCGAAGATCTTATCAAGAGTCAAGTCCTACCCAGTCTTCTGGTTAAGCAATTTGTTTTTATGCAGATGAGCAGGCCGCCCAGGCTGGTTTTTGCAACCGGGGTGGGACAGACCCAGATCCCCGATGGAGCATCCCTTCAGCAGGTAATTTCCCAGTCTGGCAGATATCGTCCGATGGATCAAGTTGATCAATCCGAACCCTTCGCATGGATCCGGCTGGCTTTGCCGCTTAAGGTAGGTGATGAATTAATTGGACTGTGGTTGCTGGGTCGTCGTGATCCGGATGATTATTATTCCCAAGCCGACATCTCCCTGATCGAATCCCTGGCTAACCAAACAGCTATCGGACTCAGCAACCTCCTTCAAACAGAACGCCTGCAGACGGTCTATCAAGCGGATATCAACCGCCATGAACAGGAACGCCTGAGCCTGG
>JBGQIO010000088.1:0-13639 GCA_041498515.1 Anaerolineae bacterium | reverse complement strand
CCATCATCGTTGCGTTAGATGGCAACCCCTTTTTTGAAAGACTTTCAAATAACAATCCTGCAGCATTCACAGCTCTCATACTTCTCGCAAGCATGGTGGTTCTTTACATATTAACTACGATCATCGCTCGTCTCTTGCGCTACCGGACTCTGCAAAATAGATTAATAGTCTCATTTATTTTCATTATCACCGTTCCGATTCTTTTTACAACCGCTATTTCGGCCTTCAACGCCTTCACTAACAGCCGAAATCAACTTACCGATACATTACAAGCGATCTCCTCGTTAAAACAAGACCAAGTTAATTCCATTCTTCAGCAAGTTCTGACATCCCTGAGTACTATGCAACAAGGCTCTGGCCAAACCAGTATCCTTTATATCCTCGACCACCCGGGTGCGAATGATGAACTTTATCAAATGAATAGTTCTCTTGCCTCGACACGTATTCGAGATTTTATGTCCGGACAGGAAAACCGTTATCAAGAAATCCTGTTTTTAGACACATCCGGAAAGGTTGTTCTTTCATCATACTCTCCTGATGTGAGCTTAGTTTTTAATAAAGAACCGTTTTTTCAAAAAGGGTTGGTTAAATATTTTGGAGGATTGGTAAAATTTCCTGGTAATCAAAATCTAACTGGCGTTAATCAACTCTTGGTTTCTGCACCATTTTATGCTTCCAATGGGCAGGACGTGCGTGGCGTTCTACTCTTGGTAGTTAAGAATGACGACATAACGAATATATTAATGGCGACACCGGGCTTGGCGAATGCCGAGACATATTTGGTGGATGCAAATCTCGAACCTATTACGACTACGCGATATCAACCCGACAAGATCAAATCAAAAGTCATCATTGATAGTATTACAAACAAAGGCGGAGAAGGCAGTGGCGTCTACGAAAATTATGCAGGCATACCAGTCCTTGGTTATTACCGTTGGTCTCCATCCTTACAAGTCGCTTTTGTAGCCGAAATACCTGAAAGCGTTGTGTTCAAGAATGCCCTATCCACCCTGTTGGCGAGCGGTCTTGTAGGCTTATTCACTATTGTCATTGCTATCGTTGCAGTCATCTCAACTTCGCATGCTATCAGTGAACCGCTCAGAGCACTGGTTAATGCCGCTGAACAGTTTGCAGGAGGTGAATTAAATGTTCGTGGCAAGACCGATCAGCAGGATGAGATCGGAAACTTAGCACGATCATTTAACAGCATGGCAGACCAACTGCAAGGGACTATCGGAAATCTGGAGCGCCGTGTGGCGGAACGAACAAAGGACCTCGAACGACAAACCCTCCGCTTACGCACCGCCGCCGAAGTGGCCCGTGATGCCGCCTCGGCTCCAAATCTGGACGAACTTCTTGAACGAGCGGGGCGATTAATCCGTGACCGATTTAACTTATATCATACTGGGATCTTCTTATTGGATGGGAAGAAGGAATTTGCCGTATTGCGTGCCTCACCTACCGAGGCGGGACGTATATTAATGGAAAACAACCACCGCCTGCGCGTTGGTGAACAAGGAATTGTTGGACGTGTTGCGGCCACCGGTGAATCTCGTATTGTCCTCGATACGGGCGTAGACCCCGTTTATTTCAGCAATCCCCTGCTCCCAGCCACCCGATCAGAAATGGCCCTGGCTCTCAAATCCAATGCGGGTATTATTGGCGTGCTTGATATTCAAAGCGACCAAGCCGAGGCGTTTACACAAGATGATATCTCGGTTATGCAGGTCATGGCCGATCAATTAGCCACAGCGATCGAACGAAGTCGTCTCCTCAATGAAGTGGAAACAAACCTACGAGAAATGGAACGGACATACAGCGGGTTTACCGAACATTCTTGGTTGTCCTTTGAACGCAGGGATCACCAGACTGTGGGATATAAATACGATAATGTCAGGCTCGAACCAGTTGACAAAATCCCGGAAGAAGCGATATCTGCTTTGCAAACGGGGTTGACTTTCATCCCCGAACCGTCCGAAAAAAGCTCCAAATCGGGTCAATCGGTTGCAATCCCAATCCGATTAAGAGGCGATACCATCGGGGTTGTTAATGTGCATTTTCAATATAGCCAGGCGCCGGAAAAATCAATTGGCATGATCGAACAAGTTGCCGATCGTCTAGCAACCGCTCTTGAAAATGCCAGGCTTTTGGAAGATTCGATGCGCAATGCGAACAAAGAACGCGTGATAGGCGAAATTACCTCGAAGATCAGCAGCTCCGTCAATATCCATAACGTTCTTCAAACTGCCGTCGAAGAGTTAGGTCACGCGATACCAGGCTCGGATGTGATCATTCAATTTCAGAGCGATAAGGAAGTTCAAGGACAGGTAAAGTAATAGCAATGGATTATTTATCGGATAATACCACCGCTTCGAAAAAGCCTTCAAGATGGTCGTTGAGTCTCCGCACAAAGTTGATCTTAAGCTACGTGCTGGTTACCTTCACGGCTATCCTAGCGATGGGCTATTATATATATTTACGAACACTGCAATCGAACGCTCTGGTATCAAATCAAGTGGATACCAGTGTTCGCCAACAAGCGGAAGCTGATTTAACCCTGGCGAGTGTAGAACAAGCAAACAATCTAAATAACTTCTTTATTTCTATAAAAAATGAAATGGCCACGGCAGGTACGACAGCTACATACCTGCTTTCGAATGAATCGATTTATGATAACGGCTTATACTGGGACGCCTCCAAAGTTTTGAGTCGTTCAGCAAACGGAAGTTGGGATAACTCGAACACCGACAGTGTCTCCGTCTTCATACCTGCCAAAGTAGAATTAACCCCTCAAATAATTTCAGAATTAAATTCACTCAAACAATTGGATACTGTTGCACCTGCGATTCTTCACGAAAACCCCGACACGACGGCAATATATTACGGTGGCTTATCCGGTGAAACCCTCTATTATCCAAATATCGATCTTGCTTCCATTGTTCCACCCGATTTTGACGTGACACAACGGCCGTGGTTTGTAGATGCAGCACCAGCAAAAAACCCTAATCTTCGAACAGTTTGGTCTGATCCTTATATGGATGCTACAAATCAAGGGCTCATAGTAACAAACAGCTTCCCTGTATTCGATGCTACCCGGAATTTTCGCGGCGTGATCGCCATGGATATCAAAATCAACACGATCACGAATATCGTTTCCAAAATAAAAATTGGAGATACAGGGTATGCCTTATTAATTAATAAAGACAAACGATTGATTGCCTTATCTGCTGCAGGCTATAAGGATTTGGGCATTACAACCCAGTCTCTTCCCGTGGGCGATGTCCTTGATCCTTCTAAGCTATCGAGTCAGCTTCCTAAAAATTTCTTCGATATCTTGAACAAAATGAGTATTGGGCAAACTGGGTTGGACGTAGTTTCGATAGGGGGAGTGGAGCGCTTTATTGTTTTCCGCCCGATATCCGAAGTCGGATATAGCCTGGCCATGATCGTTCCTTCCCAGGAATTGCTTACAAGTGCTGGCATTGCAAATGAACAAATCTCTGAAGCTACCACGAACACATTGCAATCAAGTTTCGTCCTGGTAGCTGTAATATTAATGTTTGCACTCCTTGCCGCACTTTGGATCGGCAATACGTTGACCTCTCCGCTCAGAGCGTTAACACTGACCGCAGAGTTAATTATTATGGGAGACCTGACAGCCAGAGCAAAGGTTGGAGGAAGGGACGAGATCGGTACTCTAGCCTCAACTCTGAACACTATGACAGCAACCCTTCGCGAGTCGATCCAGTCTCTTGAGAAGCGGGTAAAAGAAAGAACTGCGGCTTTGGAAGCATTGTCCGAAAAAGCAAGCCGGCGAGCCTCCCAGTTTGAAACGATAACGCAGGTTACCACTGCCATCAGTTCAATCCGGAAGATGGAAGAATTAATGCCCCTGGTGGCTTCCGTGATCAGCAATTATTTTGGCTATTATCATGTCGGTATTTTCTTGAACGACGAATACGGCCAAAATACCTTATTGATTGCTACAAACAGTGAAGGCGGACGCAGGATGCTTCAACGGAATCACAGCCTTAAGATTGGTGAGCAGGGCATAGTTGGTTATGTAGCGGCAAGAGGCGAATCACGCGTGGCTCGCAATGTTGGTCAGGATATCGTTTTCTTCAACAACCCAGATCTGCCTGAAACAAAATCAGAAGCTGCCCTTCCGCTCCGTAGCGGCAATAGCATCATCGGCGTACTCGACGTGCAAAGCACAAAGGAAGATGCCTTTTCACAGGAAGATATAAATATCCTTGGCATCCTCGCCGACCAGGTCAGTCTCGCTATTGAAAATTCTCGTCTGTTTGAAACGACTCGAAGGTCGCTTACGGAAGCCGAGACGCTTTATCGCCAATATTTACACGAAGGGTGGTCTCGCTTACCCCAAGAAGAACAGGTTACTGGTTACAGATTCACTCCGCGAGGGGCCACACCTATTCAAACACCCGTTAATATAGAAGCACCAGACGGGACGACAGGAAATGAAAATGGTGGCGAAACTCCTCAACTATCCGTACCCATCAAACTGCGCGGTGAAACGATCGGAAATTTAATTGTCCGTGCCCCTGCAGGGAAATATTGGCGTCAAGACCAAATTGACCTGATCCGCGCAGTAGCGGACCGGGTTGCCCTTTCTGCAGAAAATGCCCGCCTATTTGACGAGACCAGCCGCCGTGCCGAACGTGAACGCTTAGTGACTGAAATCACTTCGAAAATACGCAGTACGAACGATCCTGAAGAAATGATAAGAACAGCCCTTGAAGAATTAAAGTCTGCATTGGGTGCAACACAAATCCAGGTTATTCCACAATTGGTACTAACCCCTCAAACCAATGTAGCCGAAACCTCCTATTCAGCCCAAATCGAGTCGGGCTCTAAAACGCAGCGAGGAAATGGAGCGAACAAATGAGTTACATAATTGCTGTATCAAACGAAAAGGGAGGAGTTGCCAAGACCACAACCACCCTCTCTTTGGGTGGGGCATTGGCAGAGGCTGGTCATAAAGTATTAGTGATGGACCTTGATCCTCAGGCTAACCTCACCCTTGCTCTGGGTGTCGAGCCAGGCTACGCAACAGTCACCTCCAGCCACATTTTGATAGAATCTGCTCCTTTGATGAGCGCCAAACTCTCAACGGAGATTGAAAATCTTGATCTGATTCCCTCCCACGCTAGCATCGAAAGTGCTGAACAATTCTTGCCTATTCGTACTCATTACACGTCTGGGTTGAAGCGGGCGTTCGATGCCGCATCACCATTACCTTATGATTATGTCCTCTTTGACTGCCCTCCTTTCCTGGGTGCCATCACAACAAACGCTTTGAGTGCGGCAGATCTGCTGATCATCCCAACACAAGCTGAGTATTTCTCGGCCTACGCATTGCGGAATATGATGGGCATTATCCGTCGCGTCCGCCAGGAAAGCAACGCGAATCTCGGTTATCGCATCATTATCACGCTTCTCGACCGCCGCAATCGGACACACCGTAACATACAGGAACAACTGCAAAACACTTTTGGAGAGGGTCTTTTTAAAACGGTAATTGAAATCGATACAAAACTGCGCGAAAGTCCAATCGCTGGATTACCCATTACTCGCTATCGACCCGGCGCACGAGGTTCTCAGCAATACCGCGAATTGGCGCAGGAGCTTATGGTTTATGTCAAAGAAAAAAATCAACAACCGGCTTAGCCATATTTTTGATGATGTAAGTAAGGAAGCAACCATCCCACCGAAACAGATTAGGAAGGTGATGGGAACTGGTTCGCTTTCGCCTTCGAAAATCCCGGCTGTCCGACCTAAAACCGGTCAACCCAAATCACTGAGTGCTCATCCGGGAGAATCAACGGTTATCCATCCCGCTATTTCTGAAGATTCCGGCACGATGTCCCTTGCTTTTCGCAAGGATGATAAAAATTGGGCAACCCTGAAGGTTATTGACGATACTGCCTCCCATGCCTGGGCAATGGAAGAACAGATGCTTGTCAAGCAGGTTGCCGACCAGCTTTCTCTGGCTTTGGAAAATGCCAGGCTGTTCCAGGAGACCAAACGCGCGGAAGAGGCGCTTAAACGGAAAAATGAATATCTCGGGGCGGCGGCTGAGATAGGCCGTCTCGTGACATCGACTCTCGACTTGAACACGATTTTTAGCCGGACGGTGAATCTGGTTAGTGAGCGATTCGGATACTATCACGCAGCTATATTTGTGATTGAAGAGACCGGTTTCAATGCAATCCTTCGTGAGGCTACGGGCGCTGTAGGAGCCGAAATGCAAGCCAGAGCACATAGCTTGCCGATTAACAACAAATCAGTAGTGGGCAAAGTTACATTGACCGGGGAACCAGTGATCGTCAATGATACAAGACAGGCTTCAACGTTCAAATCAAATCCGCTACTTCCCGATACACTTGCAGAAGCCGGAATTCCACTTCGGGTTGGCAATCGGATCATTGGCGCTCTGGATATTCAATCCACTTTGGTGGATGCTTTCACACAAGACGATCTTAGCGTTCTGCAAATATTGAGTGATCAAGTAGCCATTGCGATTGACAATGCGCGCTCGTATGAGCTCTCTCAACAGGCAGTAAAGGAAATGCGCGAGATAGACCAAATTAAGACTCAATTTCTCGCGAATATGAGTCATGAATTACGGACACCACTAAATTCAATTATTGGATTTTCGCGTGTGATTCTAAAAGGGATTGATGGCCCGGTTACAGACCTCCAGCATCAAGACCTCACAGCAATATACAATTCCGGTCAGCACTTGCTCGGCTTGATTAACGATGTATTGGACTTGGCAAAGATCGAAGCAGGTAAGATGGAGCTGTCCTTCGACGAAATTAATATTACCGATATTATTACCAGTGTAATGTCCACCGCCAGCGGTTTAGTGAAAGATAAATCGATCAAACTCGTTCGTAACATTCATGGGGATATGCCCACGGTCCGTGCGGATGCCATCCGGATTCGCCAGGTTCTGCTGAACCTTTTATCGAATGCTGCGAAATTTACGGACGAGGGCGAGATCGTCGTTGATGCCTCCATTCAGCCCAGCCCCGCGGGTCTCGCGGAGATCTTGATTAGCGTTTCGGATACTGGCCCGGGCATTTCCCCGGATGATCAAGAAAAACTTTTCCAGGCATTCTCCCAAGTTGACAATTCCCCCACTCGGAAGACCGGCGGGACCGGCCTCGGATTATCAATTAGTCAGCAATTAATTCAAATGCATGGCGGACGGATCGGCGTCCACAGCGAATTAGGTAAGGGAAGTACTTTCTACTTTACACTTCCAATCTACCGCGGGAAGGAAGAAAAAGTCGAATCGTATGGCAGTAAAGTTATACTGGCCGTGGATGATGATCCGCAGGTAATAGCGCTTTACGAGCGCTATCTCCAGCCTCAGGGATACCATGTTGTCCCATTATTAGATCCATCTCGAGCAAAAGAACGGGCACACCAAATCAAACCGTTCGCGATCACCCTGGACATTATGATGCCGGGATATGACGGTTGGCAGGTCCTTAATGACCTTAAAAATGACACGGAAACTCGGGACATCCCGGTGATTATCTGTTCGATCATTGAGGAACAAGAACGCGGTTTTAGCCTGGGCGCGGCAGATTATTTACTAAAACCAATCCTGGAAGAAGACCTATTGAATGCGCTCAACCGCCTGAACGGCGATGGAAGTATCAGGGAAGTATTGATCGTTGACGATGATCCAAACTCACTTCGTTTGATGGATACGTTTTTCCGGAAGCACAATCAATATAAAGTAATTCTGGCAGAAGGAGGCAAAAAAGGTTGGGAAATAATTACTTCTCATCCACCGCATGCCCTGATCCTTGATCTATTTATGCCTGAGATGGATGGTTTTACCATCCTTGAAAAAATGCGGGATAATGCAAAGTTGCGCGATATCCCCGTGGTGGTGGTGAGTGGCGGTGATCTAACAGCCAACCAACGAACCCAGCTGACTGAATTTGGTCAACGACTTGTCAGTAAGAGCTTACTTAATGAATCTGATTTATTGAAGACCATTGAAAACGCTTTAAATAGATTGAAAACACAGAAATAAAGGAATCATAAAAGAATGTCGTTTGTCGTCAAATGCCTGGATTGTGGCCATACCGCGCCCTATTTTCCTACTTCAACCAATTGTCCCCGCTGTAACAGCCAATGGCGTGAGGCTGAATACGATTACGAGACCCTGGCAAAAACTCTTCCGCTTCAACTATCGGGCCGTCCCTTTGACTTGTGGCGGTATCGCGAACTTTTACCGGTGCGGAATTCCAATCCCTCTCTTACTCTCGGTGAGGGAGGAACACCCCTTATCCAAGCCGTAAACCTTGGAATGATGCTTGGCACACCCAATCTTTTCATCAAGGATGAGCGGCAAGGCCCGACAGGTTCATTCAAGGATCGGCAGGCTGCCGTCACAATTGCAGCGCTCAAGGAAGCCGGCATTACAGAGATGGTCGCTTCTTCAACGGGAAATGTTGCCATCTCTTATTCCGCGTATGCCTCGCGGGCCGGGATAAAGTTATGGGCATTTGTAACGAGCCTGGTCCCGGCAGTGAAAATGCGGGAGATCGCCCTTTATGGAAGTCAGGTAATAAAAGTCACCGGTTCATATGATCAGGCAAAGCAAGTCGCTACCGAGTTTGCCCGCCAGCGAAACTTGTATCTGGATATGGGTGCGCGGACGATCACATCCATCGAGGCAATGAAGACTATTGCTTATGAAATTGCTGAACAACTCACGGCCCTCCAAGGTCCGGCAGTCCCGGCTAATGGAAAAGCTGCCATTTGGCGAACACCGGATTGGTATGTCCAACCTATTAGTGGCGGGATGGGACCGCTTGGTGTCTATAAAGGTTTTCACGAATTGAAGCAAATGGGATTGATTGATCGTATCCCCTCCTTAGCTGTCATTCAAGCGGAAGGTTGTGCACCCATGGTGGAAAGTTTCAGGCAGGGGCTGGATACAGCCCTACCGATCGCAACTCCCAAAACTTATATAGAAACGCTGGCTACTGGTGATCCGGGGCGCTCCTACACACTGTTGCGAGCTCATATCCTTGAAACGCAAGGTACGTTCGATAGCGTGACCGATGAGGAGGCCTTCCGGGCCATGCATGTATTGGCGAAAATGGAAGGCCTTTCTACAGAACCGGCGGCAGCAGTGGGATTTGCGGGTTTATTCAAACTTGTCCGTTCAGGCTGCATCAAACCTAGCGAAACGATTGTGGTCAATTGCACCGGACACACGATGCCTGCAGAAGAATTTATCCTTGGCACGAATTGGGCTCGTGATGTGGAGTTCCCAACCCAGAAAACAGCAACGCCGCAAGATGGATTGCTTTCTGCCCTGAATCAAGTGGTTCCCAATCGCTTCCCAAGAATAGCAATCATAGATGATACTTCCGAGGCTAGACGACTTATACGCCGCATCCTGCAATCTCAGGGTAATTTCACGATTTACGAGGCAGCAAACGGTAGGGAAGGTCTTGAGTTGATCCAACGCGAGCTACCCGATCTGATCATCCTCGACTTGATGATGCCTGAAATGGACGGCTTTGCTGTAATGGATTCCCTAAAAGCAGATCAGGAGACAGCCCATATTCCCGTGATAGTGGCAACGGCCAAGGAACTCACACCGAATGAAAAAGAACGCCTCGGCACACAAATCCAAACGCTTATGCAAAAAGGCGATTTCCTCAATGATGAGTTCCTTGAAGAAGTCAAGGCGCTAATAAAATAAGGCGTATTCGCCTGATAATTACCACAGCTGATAATGCAAAAAGGTCATAACGCTGGGATTATCGCAGCTCTTAGCTCGGCAGTCTTCCTGGGATTTACGCCTGTATTTGGAAAACTGGCGATTAATTTTGGCTTCTCCCCATTAGCCGTAGTTGCATTCCGGACGAGCATGGCCGCCGGTCTCGTACTTTTAATCGTCATTCTCTTTTATCGCTCATACCTTTACATTTTTCCGGTGGGATTATTAGGATGTGTTTTGGCAGGACTGATCAATGGCGTTGGGTCCATCTTGTACTATATGGCCCTTAATCGAATGAGCGCCAGTGTAGGCCAAATGTTGTATTCACTCTATCCTTTTTTCGTCGCCATCTGGCTTTTACTCGATAAACAATCGCTAAGTCCATTATCATTTTTCAGGATAGCCCTTGCGGCAGGTGCGGTCTTGCTCCTTACCGCGCTCCCATCACATAGAACGGATCTTGTAGGCTCAATTATGATGTTGGGGGCGGCGGCACTCTACGCCCTCCACCTCCCCATCAACCAACGCGTACTCTACGAAGTCCCGGCTCCGACAGTGACTCTTTATACTTTATTGGCCATGAGTGCCGTCGTAGTGCCAGCCTTTTTGCTTTTTGATCATCGATTGCCGCCTCTAAATACCCCCTGGTGGCCGGTCTTCGGTTTGACACTCGTCACTTCATTATCGCGCTTGGCCCTTTTCCTGGGCATTAAGCATATCGGTGGTATGCAAACCGCACTGCTCGGACTTGCTGAATTATTGATAGCTATTCTATTTAGTTATATTTGGTTGCATGAAACCCTGGTATTGACACAATGGCTGGGTGCATTGGGCCTGTGTATTAGTTTATTACTCGTTAAATTTGAAAAAGAACCGAAACACCCTCACGGGGGCAAAACCGGATGGTTCTCCTGGATACGTTCACCCAACGTCCCACAGGAGATTCCCTGGGGTCCTCATGAATAGAAGGAGCAGCCTGCAGGCTGCTTCTTCTAAATAACAAGTTCCTATTTTCATTTTTCTCCCTCATAGATGTAACCTGTACCTCGCACACTGGCGACACACTCCGACAAAATAGGAAATTGTTCCAGCTTATGCCGTAACCGACTGACCAAGGGGCGTAAGATCTCGGGGGCTTCACGCTGAGAAGTATCGTATCCCTGTACCAACAAGACGAGTTCCCGGTGCGAGAAAACCTTTCCTTCATTCTCCATCAAAATTCGCAATAAACGTCCCTCGGCAGGAGTCAAATGTGCGAGTTTCTTACCGGAATGGATTTGTCTGCGCGAGAGATCAACAAGAGTCCCATCCCTGAGCTTGAATTCTTTTATCGTCTCGTCAACCTCAGTAGATTCACCCATTCCGCTTTTGGCCTTCAATTTAGCGCTTCGACGGGCTAATCCCTTCTTAACGCTTGCTAATACCTGAGCAGGCGCGGCGGGCTTTGTCAAATAATCATGGACGCGCAAACGCAAAGCCTGTATTGCTGTGTCGGTTGAACCGTGTGCCGTTAACAAAATGATCTCGGTATCCGGAGAAGCCTGGTTGACAACCTGGATAACCTCCAGGCCATCCATGCCAGGCATCCGCAGATCTACAATAACCAGATCTATTGGATGAGTCCGAACATACTCAATCGCCGCCTGGCCATTCGGTACGGCTACAGCGTTATATCCTTCCAATTTCAAGATGTCTGTCATTGATTGACGGGTGATATTCTCATCATCCACTACAAGGATATTAGATTTCATAATTCCTCTCCAATCGGCAGAAAAACGCGAAAACATGCACCTTTGCCATGATTCAGGACCAGGTCAAGGGTTCCACGATGTGCAATAATAATATTGTAACTCACTGTCAAGCCTAAGCCAGTTCCTCCCTCCTTCGTACTAAAAAACGGCTCGAAAATACTGGATTGGTTGTCTCTCGTCACACCTGGTCCGCTATCTTGGAACAATAATTCGACCCCATTATTAACAACCCGTCCATTGATCCGAAGTGTGCCACCCTTGGGCATCGCGTCGAAGGAGTTTAAGATCAGATTGATGAAGACTTGTTGGATTTGACTGCTGACAGCCATCACCATTGGTAAATTGTTGGGTAATTCCGCTTTTACTAGAATACCCCGTTCGGTTAATTGCTTGTTGGTGAGGTTCACCACATAATTGAGCAGTTCGGTGAGCTGAACCTTTTCAGGCTTGGTGATTCCGGGTCTATAAAAATCAAGCATGCGCTGCACTGTAATAGACAACCTGTCTAGTTCCGAACGGGCCATATCAAAATATTCCTTGCGTTTCTCGGGAGACAGGTCTTCACGGCCCGCTAAATGCAAGCAATTTTGCACGGATTGGAGTGGGTTGTTGACTTCATGTGCAATGGAGGCGCTCAACCGTCCTGCGGCTGCCATTTTCTCGGCCTGTAATAAAGCGTTTTGCGAATCTTCTATTTTCCGAACATAGGCACGCTGTTCGTCATAAAGGCGCGCATTTTCGATCGCAGCCGCCGCTTGCCGGGCGAGGATCTGGAACATTTCTGTATCGGCTTCTCGGAAAGCAGCCTCATCCGGATCACGCCCCGCGAAGAAAACCCCGCGAAAACCCTGCCGCACAATCGGAATGAATATAGCCGCACCCAATCCGGATTTACGAAGCCGAGTTTGTGAGTTTGCATCACCTGGTCCCTTTGCATTAATTAGGAAAGGTGTCCCACTTGCGTCTACTTGAATAATGAAATCTGCCAGCGTTTTGCCTTGCCCCGCTAAAAAAATGAATCTCTCTTCTTCCGAAGAGTATTGATAATAGGCCGCGTTGGGGCAGCGCAGGTGACCCAAAATTGCGTTTACGATAAGTTCCAGGAGAGATTCACTGCGGGTTTCGGAAAGGAGAGACTCGGTCACCTCGAATAATGGGCGCAACGCATGGATGCGAGCCGCGTCGCGTTTTTGCTGACTATCAGCGAGTGCCTGCTTGACGGCTTGGATTAGTTCGTCGCTCTTCTCGAAGGGCTTGAGGATCAATCCATCCACACCTTGACGCAGGGCCCGGATGGCTGTTTCCACCGTGCCAAATCCTGTCATGACCAGCACTGCCAGATCCGGTTGCAACCGTCTCGCACGCATAATTACTTCGAACCCATCCACTTCGGGCATTCGGATGTCAACCAGCAAAAGATCAGTCTTATTTTGTTTAAGCCAATCCTCGGCTTCTAGGGGATTGGTAAGCGCTATGACAAAATAACCTACTCGCGCGAGCACTCGCTTGCATAGTAATGCAATGCCCGGTTCATCATCTACAACGAGGACTGATACTGGATCCATAGGTTAGACTGGCAGCCAAACTGTAAAGATAGATCCCTCACCCGGTTGGCTTTCAACTTCTATTGTACCGCCATGGTCTGTAACGATACCGTAAGTCACCGATAAGCCTAGGCCGGTACCGCCTCGGGTTCCCTTTGTGGTAAAGAACGGTTCAAAAATACGGTCTATGTCTTTCGGGTCAATACCGAGCCCACTGTCTTTGATCGAAACAGTGACCGATTCTCGATTCTCCTTGGAACGAGTCCCGGTTTTGATGTACAGATTGCCGCCTGTAGGCATGGCCTGTAAAGCATTATGGATCAAATTTAAGAAAACCTGTTTTAATTGGTTGCTGTCGACAGAGACCCAGGGTAGGTCTTCTTGAAACTCTACTTCAAGTTGGACGCCGTTGGTATGGATGAAGTGGGTTGTCAATGCAAGAACGTCATCAACGATCTGGTTAATGTCAGACCTGGCACGCGTTCGCTCGCCCTGGCGGGCAAAATCCAGAAGGCGTCTTACAACGCCGCGGGCGCGCAGGGCTTCATGTAATACCATTT
>JBGQIO010000087.1:0-13656 GCA_041498515.1 Anaerolineae bacterium | reverse complement strand
GTACTGGCTACCTTGATCTGAATGATGCAGCAAGCCCTCCGGAGGATGGCGCTTCAGCATAGCCATTTTCAAAGCCTCTTCCACCAACGAAGTTTCCATACGTTCATCCATAGCCCAGCCCACGACTTGGCGAGAAAACAGATCCAATACGGAAGCCACGTACAGCCAGCCTTCCGCCGTGTCGATGTAGGTGATATCGGTGACCCATTTTCGATCCGCGGCCGGAGCGGAAAAATCCTGGTTCAACAGGTTCGGAGCAGGCATAGCCTGGGGGTTTCGCTGGGTGGTCCGGGGGAAGCGTTTGTGTGGTTTTCGAGCGGCCATCCCGTGCAAATGCATCAAGCGCGCGATCCGGTGCCTCCCACAGGCTACCCCCTTGCGCTGCAAAGCAGCATGGATGCGTGGGCTGCCATAGGTTTCTCGGCTCATTTGATAGACCTGATCGATCTGAACCACCAATGCCTCATTGGCTTGCCTGCGCACACCGCTCGGGCGAGAACGCCAAGCATAATAACCACTGCGTCCCACTCCCAAAATCCGACTCATCCGCACCATCCTAAATTCTCCTTCGTGATCCGCCATGAATTGGTAGATCATGGGCTTCTCCGTGAGAAAATGTTGACTGCTTTTTTTAGGATATCGCGTTCCTCCTCCACCTCCGCCAACTTCCGTTGCAAACGCTTGATCTCGGCTTTGGCAGCTTCCAGATCGCTCGGTTCCAGGTGTCCCTCTTCCATGCCCTTTTCAACCGCTTGATAGCGAGCTCGCCATTTCAGCAGCATGCCCGGCGTGATCCCCAACTCACGCTCGATCTGTCCGGCACTTTTCTCTCTCTTATTTAGCAGTGCCAATGCTTCCAACTTGAAGGCTTCCGGATAACTTCGATATTTTCTCTCGTTCATCGTCCTTCTCCTGTTTTAGTGTACTGCGTTCATGACATTTTTGCTGTCCACTTAAACGGGGGAAGTCCAGAGTGATCAAAATCGGAGAAAGCGATCCCGCATTCCAATTTGACAAGAGCGACCTTCGGGTCGCCCTTGTATATTATTGTGACCGACGAAAGTTGACTCAAAGTAGTGAAAAATATATAATAAGATAAGTTTTCTCTTTTTACCTTTAGCCGCCAGGAAGGGACCTTAGGGCTGACACCTGTCTTCGCATACGATGTCAAAGTCATCCGCATAAGCCCTAACCAGCTCACTCGCCTCTAGGGCGGTTGGCAATTCTCCGAAATTTCCCCAGCCTTTGGACTCGCAAGACGCCGTTTTGAGGGAGGCGCCAGCAAGGAACCAGAAAGGAGAGAATGCAATGTCTACGTATATTGTAATGTCCAAGTTCACACAGCAGGGCGTCACGAAGATCAAGGAGAGTCCTGCGCGGATTGACGCGGCGCGGAAAACGGGTAAAACCATGGGGGTGGATTTGAAGGCATGGTATCTGGCGATGGGCCGCTATGACGTCGTCACGATCTGGGAGGCGCCGGACGATGAAACGCTCGCCAAGGTAGTAATGACCATTGGCTCCCTCGGCAATGTAACCACGGAGACTATGCGTGTCTTCACCGAGGATCAGTTCCGTAGCATTGTCGCTGCCCTTCCATGAGCAGCGGCTGAGCGATCTGACTGGAAAGTGCCATTGCGCCTCCCTCAAACTTGCTCTTAGGTGTTTGGTGCTAATACTCGAATAGGATTGTCAATGACATTCTTGAATAGAGCGGCCTTCAGGTCGCTCTATTTTGTTTTCTAAAAAATCTGAGGTTTATAATACCAATGGATATGGATAGCAAGACTCTGCACGTGCTCGAATACGACAAGATCCTGGCTCGCCTGGCGGGCTTCTGTGATTTCTCCGCTTCGGCGGACCTGGCACGCGCCCTCCAACCCACGGCTCACTTCGAAGAAGCGCAGCGCCTGCTCGCCGAGACAACCGAAGCGCGCTTACTGCTCTCTACGAACGACCTCTCCATCGGCGGCGCGCACGACATCCGTCCCTCCGTGGAGCTGGCGGCACGCGGCGGCGTGGTCGACCCGCAAGCCCTGCTCGATGTCAAGACCACACTGATCTCGTGCCGCGGCCTCAAGAAGTCGCTCGAGCATGCGGCAGGTAAAGCCCCAAGGCTTGCGCAGCTGGCGGTCGGTTTGCCCGAAACGTTCGGACTGGTGGACGCCGTCACGCGCGTGCTCTCGGAGCGCGGCGAAGTACTCGACTCGGCTTCGCCCAAGCTGGCGTCCATCCGGCGGGCGCTCAAGGTGGCGCACGACCGGCTGATGTCGCGCCTGCAAAAGTATCTGACCGATTCTGCCGCCAAGCTGCAGGAACCGATCATCACGCAGCGCGACGGGCGCTACGTCATCCCGCTGCGCGCCGAGTTCAAAGGCCAGATCAAAGCCATTATCCACGATCAGTCCTCCTCGGGCGCCACTCTGTTCGTCGAACCGCTGCCGGTGGTCGAGCTTAATAATGAGGTCCGCGAACTGGAATTGGCCGAACGCGATGAAGAACGCCGCATCCTCCTGGAGCTCTCTGCCCTGGTCGGCGCCCACCATGAAGAATTAACCTATGGGGTGGAGAACCTTGCTCTGCTCGACCTGGCCTTTGCCAAAGCCAAGTATGCGCTGGAGATCAAAGCCAGCGAACCGGTGCTTCATGAGTTTAAAGTTCAAGGCCCAAAGTCAAAAGCGAAAGAGGCGCAACCTTCCACTATAAACCCCTTAACCCTGAAACTCCTCGACGCCCGTCATCCTCTGCTCGATCCGCAAACCGTCGTGCCAATCGATGTGGACCCCAAGCCCGGCACCCGCGCCCTGGTGATCACGGGCCCGAACACCGGCGGCAAAACGGTATCGCTCAAAACGGTCGGCCTGCTGGCGCTGATGGCCCAGAGCGGACTGCATATCCCGGCGCAGAGCGATTCGGAACTGCCCTGCTTCCACGACGTCTTCGCCGATATCGGCGATGAACAATCCATCGAGCAATCACTTTCCACTTTCTCCTCCCACATCACCAACATCATCCATATCCTGAAGAAAGCCGATGGCCGTTCCCTCGTCATCCTCGACGAACTGGGAGCTGGCACCGACCCGCAGGAAGGGGCAGCCCTGGCGCGCGCTATCCTCGCTCACCTGCTGGAACGCGGCATTACCACCTTCGTCGCCACACACTATCCCGAACTCAAGACCTTCGCGCACGGCACGCAGGGAGTGGTCAATGCCTCGCTGGAATTCGATATAAAGACCCTGCGCCCCACCTATCGTTTGACGATCGGACTCCCCGGACGTTCGAATGCCCTCGCGATCGCCCAGCGCCTCGGATTGGACCCGGCCCTGGTGGCTGCGGCAAAAAGCGAGATCAACCCCGACGACCTCCGCGCAGATAAACTGCTCGACGACATCCGTAAGGAACGCAACCGTACTTCGCACGAACGCGGCAAGCTCGAGAAAGCGCGTGCCCGCCTCGAAGCGCAAACGCATGAGCTCGAAAAGCGGTTGGAAAAGATCGAAGACGAACGCCGTGAGGTGCTGGCTAAAGCGCGCGCCGAAGGCGAATTGGAAGTCGCCGTATTGAAACAAAACATAGAATCCCTGAGGGGCCAGCTCAGGAAGGCCAGGCAGCCCCTGGAAGCCTTGAAAGCCATTGAAGCAGAAGCCGATGCCTTTCAAGTAAAAATTGAGGCACCGGTGGAAAGACGAGGGACCGCAGACGGTGACCTGTCGCAAAGCGCACTGCCAGGGTCAACCGCCGGCGGTCAACGGGCCTTTGCCCTCGGCGAAAGGGTCTTCCTGGCCTCCTTGAACTCCGAAGGCATCCTGACCGCTCTCGGCGAGTCTGAAGCGGAAGTCCAGGTGGGTACTTTACGCGTGCGTGCCAGGTATGGCGATTTACAAAGAAAAGGCGGGCAGGTCGTAGGCGAAAATCGAAAATCGAAGATCGCGAATCCGGAATCTTCCAACCAGCAACCTGCAGGTTTTAACTTAAAAGCATCTCCGGGCATGGAGATCAGCCTACGCGGCAAACTCGTGGAAGATGGGTTGGATGATTTGGATAAATACCTCGAGAAGGCTTATTCCGCGGGCCTGCCTTTCGTGCGCATCGTCCACGGTAAAGGGACAGGCAGGATGCGCGAGGCGGTACGCGCTGCATTGAAAGAAAGTCCTTACGTGAAGTCTTTCGAAGAAGCGCATGATAACGAGGGCGGCGCAGGTGTTACGGTTGCAAAACTCGCCAGAGAATAATTCATGAAATGCCCTTTGGTCTTCTATCGTTGGTAGGGCGGCGCCATGCCTCTACAGGCTCATCCCTATTCCGTGGTGCTCTCCGTCACAGCCATCGTAGCTGCCTACCTGTCGGTTATTGTTTGGAACCGGCGCTCGGCTCCCGGAGCGCGCCCGCTGGCGTTGATCAACGTCGCTGCGGCACTTTGGGCGTTGACGTATGCGCTCATGTGGGCAAGTACGAAGCAAAGATCGGAGATCTTCTTCCTGAACGCGACGTATATCGGGGTTGTGGTCATTCCCACCGCATATCTAGTGTTCGTTCTCCAATTCAGTGGTAATGAAAACTGGCTGACTTACCGCCGCCTGGCTTTGTTGTACATGGAACCCGTGCTGACGATCATCCTCGTTTGGACCAATCCTTTTCATCAATTCTTCTACACTGGTTTCAGTCAGGTAAAAAACGGTTCGTTTATAGTGCTGCATTGGGAGCGCGGCTTCTGGTTTTGGGTCAATGTGGCTTATTCCTATACCCTGATATTGATTGCGTTCATCATTCTACTGCGAGCCTTTTCCCGTGCCAGGGGGCCGTACCGCTGGCAGGCAGGAATAACGCTCGCAGGTTCCTTCATCCCTTGGGCTGCGAACATCTATACAGCATCAGGCTTGAGCCCTTTTGGCAGCCTTAACCTCACACCGATCGCCTTTTCTATCATGGGCCTGATGTTCGCCTTTGCCCTGGTGCGTTACCGGCTCTTCGACCTGGTGCCTATCGCACGCAGCCTGATCATCGATAAGATGAGCGACGGCGTGGTGGTGTTGGACGCACACGACCGGGTGATTGATATCAACGCAGCCGCGCGTGGCCTTACGGGCTTCAAGGATTCGTTCGTCGGTAAACTTGGCAGGGATATTTTTTCGGCTTGGCCAGGAATGATGGATTTATATCGCGTCTTATTCACGGCCCATGCGGAGATCCGGATAGACAGCGACCCCGACCGCTACGTAGACTTGCAAATTGACCCGATCCATGATGGGCGCGATCACTTGCTCGGTCGGGTCATCATTCTGCATGATATTACCACCCGCAAACAGTCCGAGCAGGATCTGCTTGTAGCTCACCAGGATCTTCAGGAAAAATACAAGGAAATCCAGGAGCTGCAGGCCAAGCTGCGCGACCAGGCTATTCGCGATCCGTTGACAGAACTCTATAACCGGCGCTACATGGAAGATGCTCTGGAGAGGGAACTTGCCAAGGCCGCGCGGGAAAATTATCCGCTGTGCACCATTATCCTCGACCTCGATCATTTCAAACTGATCAATGACACATACGGCCATGAAGCCGGCGATACGGTGCTCAAAGCTTTAACCTTACTCCTTTTGGCCGAAGCGCGCAAAACCGATATTGTCTGCCGCTACGGCGGGGAGGAATTTGTGGTCATCATGCCCGGTGCTGCGCTCGGAATGGCCGCCGAACGCGTGGAGGCATGGCGGGTACTGTTCCAGGAAACTAGCATCCCCTATAAAGAGGTGATCTTGAAAAGTACGTTTTCCGCGGGGCTCGCCGCTTTTCCCGTGTTTGGTACGACGGTCAAAAGTTTATTCAGAGCGGCAGACCAGGCACTGTACACCGCAAAACAAACAGGCCGGAATCGGATTGTGATCCCGCAGCCATAATTGTGAGCCGTTAGCGGCCCGACATCCAGCGTCGTGCGAACAACATGATCCGCCTCCGGATATAGAACATATAAGGGTCTGCCACGGAGCGTCGTTCTTTGATCAAAGACATGGCGGCTTCAGGGGATAAACCCTGGGCGATGAGGATAGCGGCTCCCATCGCCACGGCGCGATGTCGTCCACGTGCACAATGAGCATAAACCTTTCCGCCCTCGCCAATCACGTCCAGCGCAGCTTGTACGCCCCGGATTAAGGCTCGCACCGGGATGGGAATGATCGGGGAATCAAACGTCCGCAGCCAAAGATAGTCAAGCGGCGGCTCGCCGCCATCCGGATGGGACCTATGCCCAAAGCGCATATTGATCACGAGGCGCACTCCTCGTTGGCGCAGCACTTCGAAATCACGGCTGGAAGGGGTCGTACCGATCCACAAATTCTCTGTAATTTCAGAGTAGTTCACGAGCAAATTTTATCACTGTAGTCCGTGGAGGATCTCCTGCTTTCCTGACTGCCAACCTGTGTTTTTATGCTACACTTTCTTTATGACCTATCAAGGAGTCCTATCCAAATATGGACATTTACTGGACCTCCCAGCCCACACGCAAAGCGTCAGCCTGCTCGAAGGTGATACACCTCTCATCCCCGCTGATAATTTAGCGCGCCAGATCGGCGGAGGCATCAAGCTTTTCATTAAATATGAAGGTCTTAACCCGACCGGTTCGTTCAAAGACCGCGGCATGACCGCCGCCGTAAGCGAGGCTCTTGGGCGCAAGGCCGCGACCGTCATCTGCGCCTCGACGGGAAACACGGCTGCCTCCGCCGCCGCTTACGCAGCCAGGGCAGGGATGAAATCAATTGTCCTGATCCCTCAGGGCAAGGTGGCGGCGGGTAAGTTGGCCGGCGCTTTCGCATACGGCGCCCAGGTCATTCAAATCGATGGTTCGTTCGATGAGGCGCTGACCATGGTGGTCGAGCTTACCAATAAGCACCCCATCTGCCTGGTCAATTCGATCAATCCTTATCGGATCGAAGGACAGAAGACCGCGGCTTTTGAGATCTGCGATGTGCTTGAGTCCGCGCCCGACTGGTTGTGCCTGCCCGTAGGCAATGCGGGCAATATCACGGCTTATTGGGCGGGTTTCAAACAATACGATCCATTGAAGTCAACCGGTTTGCCGCGAATATTGGGTGTGCAGGCGATCGGGGCAGCGCCGCTTGTGATCGGTCACACCGTCGAAAAACCTGAGACGGTTGCAACCGCCATCCGCATTGGCAAGCCGGCGCGAGGCGAGCAGGCATTGCAAGCCGCGGAAGAATCGAAAGGGCGCATCATCGCCGTAACTGATGACCAAATCCTTAAGATGCAGAAGATGTTAGCCGAGCTGGAAGGTATCTGGGTTGAACCGGCTTCAGCAGCCGGCCTGGCAGGTTTGGCGCTCGAAATCGCCGCCTTGGATTTTCATCCAAAAGGCAAACGTATTGTAGCCGTCTGCACCGGTCATGGGCTTAAAGACCCCGACATCATTACAAAGGATTTGCCCAAGCCGCTGGTTGTCCAGCCGGAATTGTCCGCTTTGGAAGATATCATTCTTTCTTAGACGCGAGCCTGGGTATTCGCCTAATAGCGGGACGACATCTTTTATCGCTAAAAAAAATTACCGCGTCGCATGCGAAGAGCGAGAGGCTCATTTTAAGTTATCCTTGTGTTCGTCCGCCCCCGCTCCTTGACCGCAAAGACCCGCGCGGATCAAAAATTGATCATGAGAGTCCTAGTTAAAGTTCCCGCCACCTCCGCAAACCTCGGCCCCGGCTTCGACGCCCTCGGGCTGGCCCTGAATTTATGGAACGAAACTGAATTTACGCCGGCCGAATCATTCTCTCTGCACATCGAAGGCGAAGGGGCTCAAAGGCTCGCGACCAACGAAAAAAATCTTATCGTCCGTTCTGCACGGAAACTGTACGAGAGTGTAAACAAGCGAATGCCACCCCTGGGCCTGCTGTGCAGAAATCGTATCCCCCTTTCTTCCGGGCTGGGCTCTTCGGCTGCGGCGATCCTTACCGGCCTGCTCGGTGCAAACGCGCTGCTCGGGTCGCCTGTTCCTCATAAAGAGATAATGAACCTGGCCCTCGATTTTGAAGGACATCCTGATAACATTGCCACTGCCCTGCTCGGTGGTCTCGTCGTCTCGACGATGGAAGAGGGCAAGGTCATCGCGCACAAATTAACGGTGGGTTCTGACAATACATCCGACCAGCACAGCGACGCAGGTTCGTCCTTCCATATAACCGTCGTCCTACCCGAATTTAATCTATCCACCAAAAGAGCCCGCGCCGTATTACCAGATAAAGTTTCGATAAAAGATGCCGTTCAGAATATCAGCCGCGCCGTGATATTGACCGAAGCCTTTCGTACCGGGGACCTCGACCTGCTCAGCCAGGCCATGTCCGACGAGCTGCACCAACCTTACCGTCTGCCGCTCATCCCCGGCGCCCGCGAAGCGATGGAAGCTGCCAAACAAGCAGGCGCGGCAGCAGTGGCCCTATCGGGTGCAGGCCCCGGCCTGATCGCGTTCTCCGCGATCCGTGATGCCGTTATCGGTGAAGCGATGAAGGAGAAATTTGAATCTGCCGGGCTGACGACGCGCATCTTTGAGTTGGATGTAACCCACCAAGGCGCACAAATAGAAATCGATGAGTCATCCTAATAGGGTGATATTTACGACCTGACCGTGAAGGACGGAGGGGGTATTTTGTGCTAAACTCGCAACATCTATCAACGACCATATCAGCTCACCCGCCGATTTATACTTTCTACTCGCCAGTACTATGGAATCCATTCAATCGAACATCAACCCCGATACGCCGGATTTCAAAACAAACAGCTCTCATCACCGGGCCCTCGCGCAAGAACTAAAAGAACGCCTGGTATTGGTGCGTCAAGGCGGTGGAGAAAAATACCGCAAGCGTCAGGAAGAGCAGGGTAAATTGTTCGTGCGCGAACGCATCGAACGTTTGCTCGACCCCGGCTCGCCCTTCCTTGAACTTTCCGCCCTCGCGGCTTGGGATATGTATGACGAGGAAGGTCCGGGCGCTGGCATCGTCACGGGCATCGGACGGGTCAGCGGTCGAGAGGTGTTGATCGTCGCCAATGATGCCACGGTCAAGGGCGGATCGTATTTCCCGATGACGGTCAAGAAGCACCTGCGTGCCCAACAGATCGCTGAGGAAAATTATCTGCCCTGTTTGTATTTGGTCGATTCGGGCGGGGCATTTTTGCCGCTGCAGGATGAAGTCTTTCCGGACGCATTGCATTTTGGCCGCATCTTCTATAACCAGGCTCGCATGAGTGCACGGAAGATCCCGCAGATCGCGGCCGTGATGGGTAGCTGCACCGCAGGCGGCGCCTACGTCCCTGCTATGAGCGATGAGGCAGTCATTGTTAAAGGCACCGGTACGATCTTCCTGGCTGGCCCACCCCTTGTAAAGGCCGCCACCGGTGAAGATGTCACTGCCGAAGAATTAGGCGGCGCCGATGTGCATACCCGGCTGAGCGGCGTCGCGGATCATTTCGCGGAAGATGATGAGCATGCCATCCAGATCCTGCGCGACATCGTTGAGACTTTACAACCTTCGAAGCTTCAAGCGCATCTTTCCTCGCTCGAAGTGACCGCACCCGAAGAACCGTTGTACGCTTCCGACGAATTGTACGGCATCCTGCCCGCCACCTTTCGGGAGACCTATGACGTGCGCGAGATCATCGCCCGCCTGGTGGATGCCAGCAAGTTCCGCGAATTTAAAGCCCGCTACGGCACGACTATGGTCTGCGGCTTTGCGCGCATACAAGGCTACCCGGTGGGAATCATCGCCAACAATGGCGTCCTATTCAGCGAGTCTGCGCTAAAAGGAACGCATTTCATCGAGTTGTGTGACCAGCGCGGCCTCCCGCTGCTGTTCCTGCAGAACATCACCGGGTTCATGGTCGGACGCGAATACGAAGCCGGCGGCATCGCCAAGGACGGCGCGAAAATGGTGCACGCTGTGGCGAACACGCGTGTGCCAAAGTTAACCGTCGTCATCGGGGGCTCATTCGGCGCCGGCAATTATGCCATGAACGGCCGCGCCTACGCCCCGCGCTTTCTGTGGATGTGGCCGAACGCGAGGATCAGCGTGATGGGCGGCGAACAAGCCGCCAATGTGCTGCTGACCATTAAACAGGAGCAGCTTGTGCGTGAAGGCAAGCCTGCCTTGTCCGGGGAAGAAGCAGAGGAGTTCAAACGTCCCATCCTTGAAAAATACGAATATGAAGGCAATCCTTATTATTCGACAGCGCGTCTCTGGGATGATGGTGTGATCGACCCGATGGACACAAGGCAGGTACTGGGGTTGGCTTTATCGGTAGTTCTCAATGCACCAGTGGAAGAACATAATTTCGGCGTGTTTCGCATGTAAGAAAGACGAATGAGAATGAGGCCTTTGATACCATGACTTTCGAACAATCCAAGATATCCGGCAGCCCGCATCATTTCCTATCCCAGCTCGTCGGAGGCTGGGTGGGCAAAACCCGCACTTGGCTGGAGCCGGAGGGTATGCCGATCGAGTCCCAAACCCAGGGCAGCATCCAGTTGATCCTGGAAGGCCGATTTGCGCTTTATCTATACCAAAGCTCAATGGATGAGGAACCCGTGCACGGCCTTTTCACCTTCGGATTCAATACTACGCTCAATCAATACGAAGCCAGTTGGGTGGATACCTTTCACAATAATACCGCCAATATGTTTTGCATTGGAAACCCAAAAGAAAACGGCTTTTTTGTTCTGGGCAGCTACCCCGACCCCGTTGGCGGCCCGGACTGGGGTTGGCGCACCGAAATCAAGTTGATCGATCACGATCATCTGACTATCACGGCGTACAATATCAGCCCTGAGGGCAGCGAAGCCAAAGCGGTGGAGACACAATTGCGCCGGGTGAAATAGCCTGATGTTCTCCAAAATCCTGATCGCCAATCGAGGCGAAATTGCCATCCGTATCATGCGTGCCTGCAAAGAACTGGGGATTCGCACGGTAGCCGTTTATTCAGAAGCAGATAAAAATGCCCTGCATGTTTCCTTTGCAGATGAATCCGTTCTACTTGGCGCGCCGGCGCCCAATGAGTCATACCTCCATATCGAAAGGATCATCACCGCTGCGCAGCAGGCCGGTGCGCAAGCCATCCATCCCGGTTACGGATTTCTGTCGGAGAACGCGGCCTTCGCCCAGGCTGTAACCCAGGCGGGGTTGGCCTTTATTGGCCCTCCCGCCGATGCCATCCGGGCCATGGGAGACAAAGCTGAATCAAAGAGGCGCATGCTGAAGGCCGGGGTGCCGACGCTACCCGGCTTTGAAGGTCTCACCACCCAAAAAGAATTCAAGCAGGCAGCCATAGTGATCGGCTACCCTGTTTTGATCAAGGCAGCCGCGGGCGGCGGAGGCAAGGGCCTGCGAATCGTCAATCAGGAAAGTGAGATCCAAGAATCGATCGATGCTGCGCGCCGCGAGGCTATGAATGCTTTTGGCAATGACCGGTTACTTATCGAGAAATTCCTTTCCAGTGCGCATCACATCGAATTTCAAGTCTTCGGCGATCAACACGGAAAGCTCGTTCATCTCTTCGAGCGTGAGTGCTCGGTGCAGCGCCGCCATCAAAAGATCGTCGAAGAAACTCCTTCACCCTTGCTAACTCAACGATTGCGCAGCCAAATGGGGATGGCGGCAGTCGCGGCTGCCAAGACAGTTGGATATACCAATGCCGGAACGGTTGAGTTCATCTTTGATCCCGGCTCTTCTTCTTTCTACTTCCTTGAAATGAACACTCGCCTGCAAGTGGAACATCCCGTCACGGAATCGGTCGTTGGCATTGATCTGGTCCAATGGCAAATCCGTGTTGCCGCGGGTGAGCCTTTCCCTTTTGTGCAGAGCGACTTTACTCAACGCGGTCATGCCATAGAGTGCCGGATATATTCCGAAAACCCTGCGAACAATTTCCTGCCCAGCACAGGGAAACTCTTGCAAGTCATCGAGCCGCGCGGCCCGGGCGTTCGCCTCGATTCGGGTTTTACAACGGGGGATGAAGTGACACATTTCTATGATCCCTTGCTAGCAAAGCTGATCGTTTACGCAGAGAACCGCGAAACCGCGATCCAGCGCATGCAAGTCGCATTGGAAGAGTATGTTATCCACGGTGTGGCGACCAATATTGACTTTTTAGGCGCCGTCCTGGCGCATCCTGATTTTCAACACGGTGAAGTAACGACTCGCTGGGTGGAAACAAAATTGAACTGGACGCCGCCTCCTGAACCGTCGTTCGAAGCCTTGATCGCCGCTTCGTTCGCGGATATGAAAATTCCAGGAACCGGACCTCGGGTTACGAGTCTCCATGAGCCTGATCCATACAGCCCATGGAAAAATCCGAGCGGGTTTAGAATGGGAAATTCTTAAAAAAAAGGACACGAAGTATACAAAGATCATAGTTATCTCTGCCTTCGTGATAGAGAATGGTTTCATGAAAATCACGTTCGACGATCAAACGCTTGACCTCACTCCTTCCGGTAAAGGTTATATCGCCGCGCTGGGCGATAGAACCGTGGAGGTGGAAGTTCGGATCGCCGAAAACGGTAGACTGGATATGCTGATCGACAAGTACCACGTTATCGCCTATGTGTCAGCGGTTGGCACACAGCATTGGGTAACCGTCAATGGACGGACGTTCGTGCTGACAAAATCGTCCCGAGTCAAGAGGAGCGGCACGGGACACGATCATGCCTCCGTATTGGCGGCTCCCATGCCGGGCCAGGTCAGAGTTGTAAACGTCAAAGCGGGTGACCCGGTCACAAAAGGACAGACCCTGCTGGTACTGGAGGCTATGAAAATGGAGATCCGTATTCAAGCTCCCCAAAAAGGGAAAGTCAAAGCCGTGCCTGTGAAGCAGGGACAAACCGTAGAGCGCGAACAGATCCTGGTCGAAATCGTGGGCGAAAATGAATAAACTTCTCCTGCGAGTTGGTTTGTTGCTTGCGGCTTATATGCAGGGCCGGTGATTGATCACACAAATAAACAACCAGCAATGGTCATCACGAGGAGGTCCCATGCCTGGAAAATTTTTTGAGGAGCTTGAGGTGGGCCAGCATTTTCGCCACAGCCTCGGACGGACGGTGACCGAGATGGACAATGTGTTGTTCTCCACTCTCACAATGAATACCCAGCCTCTGCATGTCAATGAAGACTTTGCCAGCAAGACCGAGTTTGGCCGGCGCATTGTCAACGGCATCTTTATCATGGGGTTGGTCGTCGGCCTGAGCGTCCCGGAATTGACAGAAGGGACCATCGTTGCAACGCTTGGTTATGACCACGTCCTGAGCCCCAACCCCGTATTTCACGGTGACACGATCTACGCCGAGAGTGAGGTGATCGAGAAGCGCGACTCCAAGTCCCGTCCCGAGGTGGGCATTGTGCGACTCAAACACTGGGGTCGAAAAGCGGACGGTACCATCGTGATCGAGATGGAGCGGACAGTAATGTTCCTTAAGCGTTAGAATGTTGACTGGTTCGAACTCTGGCAAGCTAACATACCTGATCTTAAGCATTTCAACGGAGAACTTATGCACTCACGACGCGCATTGTTATACATGCCGGGCGATGACCGCCATAAGATCGAGAAAGCCCTCACGCTTGGCGTGGACTGTATCTGCATGGACATGGAAGATGGTGTGGCCTTCAATAAAAAGGGTGAAGC
>JBGQIO010000086.1:0-13823 GCA_041498515.1 Anaerolineae bacterium | reverse complement strand
CGAAGATAGGATAAATTCAAAATAGTGCCGGAGTTTGGCTTTATCTATCAGTTCGTAGGTATTCAAATCATCTGCACCATTCGAAATGATCCCCATGCGATAGCCTGTTTCTTGCAATGCTTGAAGAACGGCGAAGGCATCGTTTTCTATATACCAGTTAGTCTGGGTAACGGCATACATGGATCGTACTGAGGATTGTAATTTTTTTTCGGAGAGGTATATTTTGTGCTTGTTCAATAGCTCTCTCAAAACTTTGCTAATGCCTGGTTCATCCAGATCGCCCTCACGTTGTTTGTAATAATAGTGGAGAAGGGTTTCGTGTTCTCCATACAACTCCCTTGGCGAACACCGAACGCCAAATTTCTGCAGCGAGACCCATAACGAATCCTCTGCTCGTTGGAAGACATCTCTCCAAGACGAGGGTTTATCGTAAATAAGCGTATTGCCCAAGTCAAAAAAAATCACTTTGATTGGTTGTTTCATGAGACAGGATAGGAACGCGTATAAAGATAAACAAGGCAAGACCCAAGTGCAATCGCGGGCAGTAATATCAACCCGGCTTCGGGGCCGAAGGCACCGCCTGTCCAAAGTTCGGGACCGGAGACATTGATCCGGGTTAAGTGGTAAATATCAATGCCTGAAACAGGGAACCCGAATAGTACACCTTCAAAAAAGTTCCACCCGATATGCAAGCCGATGGAAAGCCAAAGCTGCCTTGTTCGGATGTAAGCAAATCCGAGAAATATACCGGCGAAGAAAATGCCCAGAGCACTGATCCAGGTTGCATGCGGATTGGCAAGATGTAAAACTCCGAAGATTGCTGAAGAAATAATGAGTCCCCAGAGTAGATTTATACCGCTGGCGATTGTCTGTAGATGATAACCGCGGCTCAACAATTCCTCGTTCCAGGCCACCACGATAAAAACGATAAAGAATAATAATACCTGGGCCATCACATTTTGCACGGGTTCAATCGACCAGGCAAATGCCTTTAGGGAGATCCAGCCGAACAGCCCTTCCAAAAAGAAGATCAGACCCATCATAAAAAATGTAATCCCGATGCCGGATAGGATATCAAGGATGGCTTGTTTATTTACCGCAAGACCAAAGCTGACGAAACTGCGTTTGTCAAGAAACCTGCGCGCTAGATAAACCGAAAGCGTGACCGTAAAGATATCTATTAATTCACTAATTGCCAGGTAAGGCGTACCGCTTATGCCGCTTGTCCCCGTAAGCAGGCTGTATGGGATAAATATTACCAAGCCAGCAACAACGGTAAGACCAATTTGCAATATTAACTGAATCAGAAGCCTCCAGCCTGCCCGCAGTCGCGTTTCAGAAGTGGAGAGGAATATTCGTCCTAATTTTGAACGACGGGTTGTTTGCTGTTCGGTATTCACATCCACCTCCTGCTCTCTACAGGTTTCTATGGCGAAGAATCTATCCGCAGGCTCCAGGAGAGGGGGGCACCCCGGGCCAGGGAGGTTTACTCCATTTACGTATAGGGTCCAATAAGATTAAGCGCTTGTTCTGGTTGAAGTTGTCCCCTATGTACTTTTAAGATAGATTCCATTTGGATCAAGTTCTTCACGTAAGATCTTCAATTCTTTATGTGTAACTGGTTCACTGGTCTTCAGGTGGTGAGCGACCTTCAGATCCCAACCGGTATTTTCCTTCGCCTGTTCCACTGTTTTGCCGGGATGTAAAGCGGTTAGGATCAGCTCACCGGTTTCATCTGGCTCCATAAAACCAAGATCGGTAACGACACCGACCATCCCACCGCCGCGCACGCCGGTGTCAACACGTTCGTTGCGACCGTTTAGATAACCTGCCGATGTCATGAAATCCACTTTTTCGGGAAACCTGCGTTTTTGATGCGGGGTCATAATATAACAGCGGTTTGCCCAGGCTGCGATCTCCTGTGAGCCGCCGGATCCGGGTAATCGAATCTTGGGATGAGAATAATCTTTACCGATTACAGTGGCATTGATATTTCCGTATTTATCGATCTGTGCCCCGCCCATAAAACCAACGTCCACGTTACCGCGCTGGAGGTAAAGTGTAAAGATATCATACATGCTTACCACAGATAAAGATCCACTGACCAGTGTTGGGTCGCCAATCGATAGCGGAAGGCGGGCAGGCTCCGCTCCGATTACGCCTGCCTCGTAGATCATGACGATATTAGGCGCGTGTGTCCGTTTTGCCAGGTTGCATACCAGGTTGGGTTGGCCGACTCCGACAAAGACCACATCGCCATCGCGGAGCAAATGCGCCGCATTTATGATCATCAGTTCGGCGGATGAATACTGCATTTCGGTCATACTGCTCCTTCTTATGCTATTAGACAGAAGAATCCCGGGTTATTCATGATGATATCGGTTAAATTAGTTATCCTGGTTCTCCTCAGACCACTTCCAGGAATGATCGGGTTATTTCGAAGACTTCCTCTGGTTTTTCGAGCGGGAGAAGATGCGTGGATTTTTCCATTGTAATGATCTTTATTTTAGGATTCTTTTTCTCGATTGCTCGAGCAGTAGACTCCCAAAACGTGTCGGTATCTACACCGCGCAGGAACAAAGTTGGAATATTGAGACGAGGAATGCCCCTCCATAGATCCCAATCATGCCAGAGGCCGGTATAGTAAATACGGGCTTCCCACTCCGGACTATAAGCCAGTTCGTATCCTCCCTTCGAGGATGTTTTATCGCTGTTAATTGTATTAGGCTTTGTCATCCCTCGTATGAAAGTGCGCAGGTTTTCGTCTGAGAAAAATCGAAAAATGGGCCGACGCCGATAACCGATGAAAACTTGGTTAAGGTCATCGAATTCCCTGCGGCGTTTAAGCGCGCCTTCAATTTTGGGGTGAAGTCGGTGCCCCAGGCCAAAAGCACGAGCAAGGTTCCATTCCAACATGAAATAGAGGGGAAAAAGGACAGGCTCGATCAGCACGAGTGCTTGAAACCGGTTTGGTTCCTTAAGCGCAGCGCGCAGCGTAACAATGGCACCTATGGAATGACCCATACCGATAAGGCGTTCGATCTTGTGTTCATCGAGAAAATTGAGTAAGTCATCGCTTAAGGGATTCCAGTCATGGATGTCTGCGGGGTTTGATCCTTTCCATAAGGGACGTAAAGACATTCCAAATACGCGGTATTGAGTGGCTAAGAGTTTTAGCAGCGGATCATAACAGGCAGGCGGGTAACCGTTGGCATGAAGGAAGTGGAGGGGTTTACCTGATCCGCCATAGTCTAAAAAGGGTGTGTTCATCCTCTCGAATTCGTCGGTCCCAAGATTTTTAGGTTATTTATTCTCCTAAAACTCTTGGTATGCGCTGGGTTTTATTTGCACAAATTAACGAATCAATATACTCCATAGTTGATTTTTTCACTGTAACGCGGCTCGACCGATAAACGTTTGTGGGTTTCAGATCCAAGTTTTTGCCAGTATTCGTTGCGGTCTACTACCCCGAAGACCCATTCATCTAACCAGTTTTTGATGCTCTCTGGTGACTCGCTGATCTTGTCCCACTGTAGATAAAATTCATTATCACGGTCGTAATAGCCTTGCGCATACGAAGGATGGCAGGCATAAGGGACGAGGCAGACGGCATCCACTACAATTTCTGGTATAAGTGTTCGGTTTGGGTCAGACCGGATTACTGCCTCTTCTACGATTTCTTCCGTAGTCAGGATAACCTTCTTCGCAGCAAAAGCAGCTTCTTTTTGCTCGCCGATGATGCCCCACAAATGCCCATTGCCATTTGGGTCCGCACGTTGGACATGGACGATGGCTACATCCGGGTTAAGAGCAGGTACAACGATCACATCTTTTCCACCATAGGGATCAACGACCCGCTTTATTTTTGGATTTACCTTTTCAAGGTCAGACGCTGCTGTTTGATTCATTGGAAGGAATGGCAAGCCCGAAGCGCCAGCCTGTAAGCGTGTGATCATCCCGAAATGTGAATATTCTTCCCATTCAAGCTTGCCTTGCTCAATTGCACTCCGGACAATGCGAAGCGAACCAACGCCTGGATTACCCATATAAGAGAAGATGACTTTACCCGCGCATCCGGCCGCGACCATTTGGTCATAGATCAAGTCAGGTGTAGCCCGCGCTAATATGAGGTCTCTTTTTTTTTGCCGCATGATCTCGTGACCTGCAGCAAAGGGGATCAAGTGTGTAAACCCGGCCGCATACACTGTATCCCCATCGTTCACGTATTTTGTTATTGCTTCTGAAAGGGTTATAAGTTTCGACATTGATTTACTTCTTTACTTCTTTTCCTCTTTGTGGCCCTTCCGGTTACCCTGCATTCGGCGAAAATATGAAAACCGTCCGCTGGGAGGTGGTGCTGGTTTTCGTCTGCGGAGCAGAATGCCGATTGTGACGGTAAGGACCGCCCAGAAAAGATAATCGAAATTCGTCTGGCTGGCGTAATCTGACGCAACGAATAAAATGAAGATGCCAACTCCTATAAGGATAAAAAATGTTCCAACACGGATTATGAATTCATCGACCATATCAATGAAAATCCCCTTCCCCTAAACGGGGAAGGGGATTTTGACCTTATCTGCGGGCAGTCGTTTTCCTGCCTGACTTTCTTGTTGCCACCTTCTTAGCGGTCTTATTGAGTGCAGCTCTCTTCCCTTTTGTAGATATTTTTGTGACCGCCTTTTTGACTTCCGGCTTACCATTGGATGCCGGTTTAACCAGAGTACGGATCTGCTCATGCATGTAGAGTTGGAGGTAATAGAGACCGCCTCCATTTTTACCGCTCGCTCCTGAGCCTTTCCAACCGCCGAAGGGTTGAAATCCCGGCCATGCGCCGGTTGTTGCGCCTTGAGGACGATTTGCATAGGTGACACCGGCTTCGATCTTATCGAAGAACCAATCAGTTTCATCGAGGGAACCATAGAAGCCGGCTGTCAGGCCATAATTAACGTTGTTGGCTATTTTCATGGCTTCCTCAAGGTTATTAACCTTGCCGATAGTGGTGATAGGCAGAAACATTTCATACTGCCACAAGCGGTGTTCAAACGGCAGTTCGGTTACGAAGGTGGGTTCGCAATAATATCCTTTGTCGAACATGCCTCCGGTCTTGACATGACCGCCTGTCAGGAACTTTCCACCTGCCTGGTTGATCTCCTCAGTAAAATTTTTGAAGTCAGTGTAGGAACTGTTGTTTACCACCGGGCCGAGGTAAGTTGTGCGTTCGGTTGGGTCGCCGATCACTAATTTGTCGGTCATTTCCTTCAACCGGCCAACCAATTCGTCGTAGACCGGTTCTTCCACGATCACCCGCGAGGCGGCGGAACATTTCTGTCCCTGTAAGCCAAACGCCGAACGGACAATACCGGTTGCAGCATCCGCAAGATTGGCTTGGCGTGAGACGATGGCCGGGTTCTTTCCGCCTAATTCCAAAACGATGGGGCGCACGTAGTTACGGTTGGCAAAGTCGCGGTACATCTTCATGCCGACATCGAATGAACCGGTAAATGTCGCTCCGTCAACTTCCTTGCTGTCCACGAGTGCCTGTCCGAGAGTTGAACCAGGGCCAGTCACGAAGTTGACGACGCCTACCGGGAATCCTGCATCTCGCAGGCATTCCGCATACAACCGGACGATCCAGGCTGTATCAGTCGCAGGCTTGATCACGACCGTATTGCCTGCAACTAAGGCCGCTCCGGTCGGACCACCTGTCAAAGCGAATGGAAAGTTGAAAGGACTTACGATCAGCCAGACACCATAAGGTCGCAAGACTGAAACGTTTGTAGAATCATAACCCACGAGCGGATCCTTGCCCATCGATTTGATGAATCCCTTATTTTGCTCCATCATCAAAGCTGAAAAATACATCAGGTCGGCAGTTTCCTGGACATCACCAAGAGATTCCATTCGGTTCTTGCCAACTTCCAAAGCCATCGCCGCACCCAGATCGAAAATGCGCTGTTCGATCAATGAAGCAGCTTTACGAACCAATTTCACACGTTCCTGCCAGGGTGTCCGGCTCCATTTTGGGAAGGCATTGCGGGCGGCCGCAATCGCCTGTTGGGCATGGGATGCGTTTCCTTTTTGCAGGCGTGCCAGCACCCAGTCAGTATTTACGGGTGAGTGGTCGTCCCATTTATCATCAGAGAATACGTCCTTGCTATTGATGATCATCCCATATTCTTTGCCAAGATTCTGCTTGAGCTTCACAACAGCGTCGTCGAAGCCTTTGTGAAGTTCTTCCGGCGGGTTGAACATGGTTGCATATGTGAGTTTGAAAGCCATACCAAAACCTCCTTGATTGTCTTTGGTCTGAAGTCTGAATGATCTCATCGGTGGGCCAAAAACCGATTAGAACTGGAATATATGATTTACTATTATAGTATAGCGTAGGATTTCACAGACGTCAAAAGCACAAGTCTGTATTTTACTATGACCATCTTCCTGACCTGTTGACAAAGGAATATACGATGGATTTTGTCCAGATTCTCTTAGCAATGGATCCAGACGCAGTAAGTTAAGAGATTAATGCAACGTGGTATGCCCTTGCCTTGCCAAAGAATTAGGCGAATGCCCTACTAAGAAGATGTAAATATTCCCTTCCGCAATTATCTTTAATGATCTTCCTCATCCGTTTGAATAGCGCTGCATCCTAACTTCCATAAAACCTTTAAGTGGTCTCTAATTTAATCGGAGTTGGATTTCTATCTTGACATACATTCTGTCTCCCTTGATAATATCAAAACGGAGATTCGCGTGACCACTATCTCTCTAATGACCGATTTCGGAATCAAAGACGGCAACGTTGGAGTCATGAAAGGTGTGATTTGGAACATCTGCCCTCACGCACAGATCGCAGATCTGAGTCACATGGTTGAGGCTCAAAATATACGCGAGGCGGCACTGATACTTGCGCGCTCTGCACCGTATTTCCCGGAGGGCACAGTCCACATGGTTGTGGTTGATCCGGGCGTTGGGACAAAGCGTCGTCCGATGGCGGCCTGCATTGGTGATTGGTTTTACGTTGGACCGGATAATGGGATCATTACTCTTCTGCTTAAGCGTGCAAAGCAGGAAAATTGGAGGTATGAATTCGTCAAACTCGATAAACCCGAATATTGGCTGCCGAAGGTTAGTTTTGTCTTTCATGGAAGGGACATATTTTCGCCGGTCGCGGCACATCTCGCTACCGGTGTTCCGCTTGAGAAATTTGGGACGTCATTCTCCGATCCTGTGCTAATCCAGCTTCCTGAACCTGAACGGACGAATGCCGGTTGGCGCGGGGAGATTATTTATATTGATAACTTTGGAAACCTCGCCTCGAATATTCGCGTGGAAAATTTGGGTGAGGCTTTACAGCACAAAGAGAATATTTCTATTCGGCTAGAGCGTATCGAGCTCCATGGAATGGTTGATACCTTTGGTGAGCGTCCGGTAGGTGAAATCGTTGCTTTGCTGGGAAGCACAGGCAATCTGATCGTATCGGTGGTAAATGGTAACGCGGCGGTGAAGTTAGGTGTTAAAGTTGGCGATACAATCGAAGCGCTTATCGCATAGACGCGCCCGGATCACCCGCCACCAGGCGAATAAAAATATCGCCTCTATTGCTAAATTATGTCTGAAACCCCTCTCATTGTAGAAAACCTAACATTTCGTTATCGAGACAGAAAGGATGCTGCGATAAGTGATCTATCGTTCACCGCGAACCGAGGCGAAATCCTGCTCGTCGCAGGCGCTAGTGGATGCGGTAAAACCACCCTAATTCGCGCGATCAACGGCTTGATCCCTCGCTCATATAAGGGCGAACTTACAGGTCGGGCACTGATCTTCGGTGAAGAGACTATCAGTTGGAAGTTATCTAAAATTTCTCAGAATGTCGGTACAGTTTTACAAGACCCCGAGCGTCAGATCCTTGGAACGAAGGTATTGAATGAAGTTGCATTTGGCCTTGAAAATCTAGGTCTGCCTCGGGACGAAATCATTCAGCGCGTGGATGAAGCGTTAGCCTACTTAAATATTTCCGATTTACGCTATCGCGAGACGTTTCATCTTTCGGGGGGCGAAAAGCAAAAAGTCGCGTTGGCTGGAGTACTTGCCATGCGTCCGCGTATTTTGCTGCTCGATGAGCCGCTGGCCAGTCTCGACCCTGCCAGCGCACAGGATACATTGGATGCTGTACGGGCCCTGGCTGACCGTGGGATGACCGTTTTATTGGTGGAACATCGTGTTGAAGACGTATTGCGCATCCGGCCAGAGCGTGTGATGTTCATGTCGGAGGGACAAATCCGTTACCTTGGGAAGCTGGACGGGTTATCTAAAGTAGTGAACTACCGTGAGGTCAAATTGCCTGCTAGAGACATCCTCGAGCGCGCCAGGCAGGATCCATCGCCGGTAGAGATAAAAATACTGCCGGGCGCTGCTACTGCGGCCTTGCATAAAGAAGTGCTTGTTAAATTTGAGGAAGTCGGGTTCAGTTACGAGGCTGAAGCTGAAGTCTTGCATGGGATCAATCTTGAAATCAAGCGTGGCGACGTTATCGCGGTTTTAGGTCCCAACGGCGCAGGCAAGACGACTTTTGTCAAACACGCAATCGGTCTTTTGAAGCCTAAATCCGGACATGTTTTGGTCAATGGTCGTGATACAAAAGAAGCAAGTGTCGCGCAAATCGCCGCCACTTTGGGTTATGTATTTCAAAGTCCAAGCCACATGTTGTTTGCTCCGACGGTGCGCGAGGAACTCGCGTTCGGCCCGTCGAATCTAAAGCATCCGAAAGATCAGATTGAACAGGAGGTGAAAGAGGCGCTAGAAATTGTGAACCTCGCTGACAAAGAGCAAGACCCACCGCTGGCTTTGTCATTTGGCCAGCAGAAGCGCGTCAGCATTGCGGCCATCCTGGCCATGCGTTCCCGCATCCTGATCATGGACGAACCGACGGCGGGACAGGATTATCAAAATTATATGAACTTCATGGACTCCATCCTGCAAATGCCCGGGTTTGAGGCGATCCTGTTCATTACACACGATGTGGATCTGGCTGTCATTTACGCCAACCGTGTTCTATTGATTGCGGATGGCCGGCTCATCGCGGACGGGACGCCGCAAGAGGTGCTGCGCGACTTCGACCGACTCATAGCCTGCCGCCTTGTACCCTCATCCCTGCTCGCCTTGAACGTTGATTATTTTCCGAAAACAGGACGGTTTATGCGAGCCGAGGCGCTGGCGCATATATAGAAAGAGGAGAAAAGAGGAGAACAGAAATGGATAAGAGATTTACGAATGTCGTGATTTCGCTGGCCGTGATCCTGGTGATATTTGCGGTTATCATGTTTGCCTTGGGAACACAGACCCTTGGCCCCTTCAATTTTTCAGTGGATCAGGCAACGCTCGTCCTTCGCTTTGTGTTCGTTATCATTGGCCTACTGATAACCTTTGCGGTGTACTATTTCACACGTGATAACGCAGCCTGGGAAGTGGGTACTCGTGAGGTGGTCTGGATGGCAATTGGTGCAGCACTATATGCAGTGTTCTCATGGCTTTTTAATGGCACGGTTTTTGTTGTACCATCCCTGAGCCAAGTGGCACTGCGTCCGGCGATCGCGATCCCAATGTTTTTTGGCTATGCCTTCGGACCTGTGGTTGGTTTCTTTAGCGGCGCTGTAGGCAACATGTTCGGAGATGCTCTGACCGGTTTTGGTCTGTCCCCGCAGTGGAGCATCGGCAACGGACTAATAGGTTTCATAGCCGGCATGGCATTGCTGTTCAAGGATAAGAAGAAGAGCATGGACACTGTGTTATGGGTGAGCGGTGTGTTGGCAGTGTTAACCGTATTGCTGTTCTTTATTAATCCGAAGACGCCTAATGGAATGTACTTTGATCCTGTCACAGGCAACTTTGGTCAGACACCCATGACGATCCTTGCAGGGATTACGATCCTGATAGGGTTCGCGCTAGTGTTGGCTGTCCGTTTTGGCTTTGGAAAAAACGAAGATGTCGCTGCGGCAGTCACCTGGGGTATGCTTGGTAATATACTAGGCATTCTCTTTGCAGCGCTCTCGGATATCTTCATCAACGGCTTCAGTTTGGTGGCTGCCATAGTCGGCGAGTTCCTGCCGGCAGCCGGCCCGAACTTGATTTTCGCCGCAATCCTTGTCCCACTGCTGGTTGGGGCTTATGCGGCTGTCCAGCGACAATCCGGCCGCTAAGATAGTTGTCGATGTTCAGTGATCGATGGTCATTATCGGCTGCCGGTCACTGAACATTGATTAAAAATGAAAACTGATTACTGATAAGTATGCTTGTCGCCTGGCGCTATCGCAAACGAGATAAATCCCTGATCCAGTGGTTCGATCCACGTGCCTGGATCATGTTTTATCTTTGTTTTCTCTTTTCCACCCTCGCCTTTTGGGATGTGCGTTTTCTGTTACCCTTTTTCGTGATTGCCTTGATCGTAATTTTCACTTCACAAGTTAAATGGCATGAGATCCGCCGCGCTTTTATTTTTATTATCGGCTTTGTTTTCTTTTTTGCAATTCTGACTTTTCTCACCGGACGCGGCGGAACGGAATTATATAAACAGGAACATCTGATCCGTCAATTAAGAGCCCCGTTTTCGATTTTCGGCTGGGTGCCAACCCTGGATATTACCGTGGAACGCGCTTTCTTTGGGGTCAGCCAGTTTGTCCGCGTCTTCAGCATTGCGATTATGACGATATTGATTCCTTACTCATTAAACCCTGCGCTTTACGGCATTACATTCAAAGGTTTGCGGCTTCCAGATAACATTGCCTACGCCATGGATTTGACCATGCGATTCATACCGACATTTGGGCGGGATTTCCAATTAACAATGGATGCTCAGCGCGCAAGGGGCTACGAATTGGAAAAAATAAGCGGAGGATTGATCCAGCAGGTCCGCAAACTAGGTCCGCTGATAGTCCCGGTGACCATTCATGCAATTATCGGAAGCGAAGACATTATTGATGCTATGGATCTGCGCGCTTTTGGTGTAGGACCGCGTACATGGCTGGACCAGTTGACCTATCATCGCCGTGACCGCATACTGGTCGCGTTTGGTATATTAATTTTTGTCGCTTCATTAGCTGTGGGATTTGTGGGTCTTGGCAAGTTCTGGGTCCCACCCGAACTGATCAAACTGGCGGGCGGTTAATCACACTTCTAATACATTGGGATCAGTGTAGATCTCTTTTAATGGGGCCGCTCATACATTTCGCCTGCTTCAATCGATACCTTTAGGCGATTCTGTTTCGATCCGAAAGTGCAGGTTGCAGAATCCGTGAAAGCGCTGGGCGGGTTGTAAGCCTTGTTGAAGTCAAGAAAGACCTCGCCATCTTCCGTGACAGCCTCCGTATAGAGATAACGCCCTGATTGATATGTTTTTCCACCGTTTGTCAAGTCTTTGAATTGCAAGTACAGGCGGCCATCGTTAAGTTCGGTCGCATCGAGCCTGTAGGATTTGTCTCCAAATTTGAATGATACGTAGCCTTGCATAAAGTCTTTCTCAAGTTCACCGGAGGCGTTGGGGAGGTCGACTTTTATAGGTACCGGGTAAGGCGTATAAAGTGCGGAGACATAGTACTTCTCATCAATAGGGAACCAAATGCGAGGAGGAAATTCATTGCGCAGCGACCGCTGGTTGTCCCATAAATATACGCCAAAGTTGTCAGTGCGTTGGATGACGAGCAACTGCAATTCTTGGAATGTGACGAAACTGGGGGGTTCCTCACGATCAGATTTGAGCACAGCCGCGGTTTGGATGGGCTTGCCGTTTAGTTCCCCAGTCTGGCCTATTTCAACGTGCAGCGTGATGTTTTCACCATCGAATTCAAACGCGCCGAGCAAACGGGGTGCCCGCTTCGGTAAAAGAATATCGCAGTCGCCAGAAGAGCCGAAAGTGTTAAATCCTTTCTTTAACCAGAACAGACCAGCCAGCGCCAGCCAACCGTTCTCGCGGCGCAGATTGGCATCCATTTCGAGCCGCCATTTATGAATCGCTTGAAAGTACTCTTCACCCGACATTGTTGCTAATTTTATCTGAAATTCACGGGATTGTGAATTTACAAATTTGTTATCCTAAGGTTACAGTTATTCCATTGGAGATTGCCAAACAAATTCGAAATCACCCAAATTCTAGGGATTAACACCATCTCCCACTTTCAAATCAACAGCGAGGTGACTTGAGTGTTGTTCCCAAACCGGGAAACTTGGTATTGTATGTTATCTAAATCAGTTATAAATTCTCCGAGTTTATTGTAGCTCAGAGAATTGGATCGGGTTTAGTTATTCTTCTAGTGTGCTTATATCACCTTCCGGTAATCCTTGGGCCCGCGCTTTAAGCACACGGCGCATTATCTTACCTGACCGTGTTTTAGGAAGCTTATCAACAAATTTCACATCTTCAGGGCGCGCGATCGGGCCCATGTGGGTCGCGACGTGTTGGCGTAATTCCTCAGAAAGCTCAGACGTGCCGGTAAATCCTGTACGCAATAACACAAATGTATGGATCGCTTGACCTTTTACTTCGTGCGGCAGGCCGATGGCAGCTGCTTCGGCTACGGCAGGGTGACTCACCAAAGCAGACTCTATCTCGGCCGTTCCCAGGCGATGACCCGAAACCTTGATCACGTCATCCACGCGCCCGATAATCCAGAAATATCCGTCCTTGTCGCGCTTAGCCGAGTCGCCAGTCATGTATATACCGGGATATTTGCTCCAGTATTGCATCACATACCGGTCAGGATCACCGTAAATTGTACGCAGCATTGCCGGCCAGGGCTTCTTCAAAACAAGATAACCTTCAGTATTATCCGGAACTGGGTGACCTTGTTCGTCGAGGATATCCGCTTCCTGCCCAAAGAAAGGATGCGTACCCGAGCCGGGCTTCAACGGCACGGTAGGGGTGGGGGTGATCATGAACATACCCGTTTCGGTCTGCCACCAGGTATCCATGATTGGGCATCTTTCTTTGCCGATCACGCGGTAATACCACTTCCAGGCTTCAGGGTTGATCGGTTCTCCAACAGAGCCTAGGAGACGTAAGGACGAAAGATCGTGTTTGTTAGGCCAGGCTTCACCGAATCTCATCAGCCCACGGATGGCGGTGGGGGCAGTATACAAGATCGTGATGCCGTAACGTTCGACACATTGCCACCAGCGGTTCGGATATGGATAGGAAGGTCCGCCTTCGAACATGAAAGAGGTGGCACCGTTAAGTAACGGCCCATAGACTATATATGAATGCCCAGTTACCCAGCCTGGGTCAGCTGCACACCACCAGCGGTCCTCATCGTTGATATCGAAGACATACTTAAGTGTTGAATAAATGCCAACCATATAACCGCCATGCGTATGTACGATGGCTTTAGGTTTTCCGGTTGAACCCGAAGTATATAGAATATAGAGTGGATCTTCGGCATCCATGATCTCCGTCGGACATTTGCCGTTGGCAATCGGCAATGCCAGCAAGTCATGATACCAATGATCGCGGCTCGCCTCCATCGGGACCTCGTGACCAACTCGTTTAATTACAAGGACATTCTCTACAGATGGGCAGCGTTTTAATGCCTCATCCACTGTGCGCTTCAATTCGACAATTTTTCCATTCTGATAAGAACCATCGCAAGTGATGACCAGTTTCGATTGGCTATCGTCAATCCGACCCTGTAGGGAGTCGACTGAGAACCCACCAAATACGACCGAATGGATGGCGCCGATCTTGGCACAAGCCAGCATGGAAAAAATGATCTCAGGGATGCGTCCCATGTAGATCGACACGCGGTCGCCCTTCCGTATCCCCATGGCTTTGATAATGT
>JBGQIO010000085.1:0-14056 GCA_041498515.1 Anaerolineae bacterium | reverse complement strand
TCTTTCGTCCCAGGCTGAAAGCGTGGGACGAAAGTGTGAGTAGATACGTTGGATATCAGACGCTCCTTGGATCCCAGGGGCGTCTTTCATTTAAAGTTATTAATTCAGATTGGCAAGCACTTCGCTGACGGAATTTAGTACATCCCCTGCTAATACGGATGTGGTAGTGCCTAATTTGCTGGCGGCATATAACCCGGCTTGTGCATGGATCCAGGCACCTGCTACGCCCGCCTCGAAAGCAGCCACGCCCTGCGCGCGCAAACCCACGATGAGTCCAGCCAAAACATCCCCGGTCCCGGCTCGGGACAGAGCCGATGAAGCGATGGGAATGATCGTAACCCGTCCATCGGGCGCGGCGATCACCGTGAAGGCACCTTTCAATACAACGACGTGGCCCCATTCTTTAGCGTACTTGATGGCAATTGCCTGGCGGTCTTTTTGGATTTCCTCCTTGGTTAAACCGGTCATCACCGCCATTTCGCCTGGATGTGGCGTCAGGACCGCTGGGGATGGGATTAGCTTATGCCAGCCTTCGATGCTGGCAAGTAATTTCAGGCCGTCGGCGTCGATCACCATGGGAGGTAATTCGTTGTTCGCTTCCTGCTTATTTTCTTTTTCACTTTGTAAAAAACCAATTCGCGAGCTTGCTTTCTGCCCTCCTGATTTTTCAGCAATTAGGTTTTGAATAAATTCCTTGGTAGTGTCTTCCATTCCAAAACCGGGGCCAATCAGCAGCGCGGTGGCGCGCTCTAAGTTTTTAACCAAAACTTCAGCTGCGTTTGCATTGATAACGCCAAGCTCATTGGGCAGAAGGATCCAGGTTGCTTCGGGGAATTGGCTGGCTAGAATGGCATGGATCGGCGATGGTACGGCTAATGTCACGAGTCCGGCGCCTATCCGGTATGCACCTTGACCTGCCAGCAGCCCGGCCCCTGTGTAATTGATTGACCCGGCGGCGATTATGGCGGTCCCGAAGGTTCCTTTGTGTGCATCGGCTTTACGGTCTGGTAACATCGCTGCTACCATATCCGCTTCGGCAACTTCGGTTTGTACTGACGCCAAAGCCGGCAGGTCGTTTGGCAATCCAATATCGATGACTTGTAGGTCTCCGACCAGCTCGTAAGCCGGCATTTTCAACAATCCTTGTTTAACTTCTGCCATGGTGACCGTTAAATCTGCTTGGATACATTCCGCGGCAGCCTCTCCTGTATCACAATCCACCCCCGAAGGACAATCTACGGCGATAACAAATGGCATTACATCCATATCGTTGAGAATGGAATGGACTTCATCCAGGATACTTGCGGTTCCGCTTTTCAAGGGCAGCTTGATCCCGGTTCCGAGAATGCCGTCCAATACAATACTCGCATTCTGAATGAAAGCAATCAGGCTTAAGAAATCCTTGTCTTCATCGGCAAAAACCACCTCTCCTCCCGCCTTTTCCAGACGCTCAACTAATGCTTCTTTCTTTCGATTGACCAGGTAAGCTCGCGTAAGCCAGCCATCCACGGCCAAAAGGGTCAACGCAACCAGCGTATCGCCGCCGTTATTTCCGGGACCTACAAGACCAAAAACTTCACGGTAGCTTTCTTCGATCGGCAAATCCTGAATGACTTCTGCTAATCCCCGGCCGGCATTCTCCATCATTTGATCGTAAGTTAATCCGCTGGAATCGGCTTCTCGCTCGATTGATTTCATTTCACTTACAGAAACTAATTTCATCCTGGGTTCTCCATTATTCACATTCTACTCAAGCGTTTCCAACAAATTCATTTCCAAAGATCGGAAGCAATTTCTTCCAAACCGAGTTCTGAAAGTTTTTCGATGGTAGGGTATCCTGTTTCGTGATCCCAGGCGCGCGCCTCGTAATATGCCATCAACATCTTTTGAATATCCGGTGTAAAGCCTTCCGTGCCGCCGGTTGATAAAGGTTCGAGCAGGGCTTTCGGAAGTTTATCGTTTACGGCGGTTAAACCCAGCCGATTATTAATCGCGCGCTTCATGTTCCAGCCGCGCTCGCCGGCTTTCATCATTTCTTCGATTGTCCAGCGGTAACCGCAGGCAGCGTTGATTAGATCCACTTGCATTTGGGGAGCCACGTTGGCGAAAATGCACATTACCATTGCATTGTAAACTGTCCGCCAATCCTGATGACGGGCAACGTTTGCGGATTTTTCAGCTTCGGCATGGCGCGAAAAATAGTCGATGCCGAGTTCAGGCTGAGTATGACCCCAATCTACAAAAAAATAATCGGACTGGTTATGGCAGGCACCCCGCGGCGAGGTGGCGTAAGAAAGTGCCATGCCTGATACGCCCCGTGGGTCATGGTAGGCGACCTCTAGCCCATTCACTTGTACCGCCTCATCTTCGACCTTGAAATGGTTCGCCAACCGGCGTGATCCTTGAGCGATCAGATCTCCGATGCCTTCGCGGTGAGCGGTCATATGGATTAATTGGCGGACTGCCATTGGGTCCCCCCATTTTAATTCGAGCCCACCGGTATCCCGCGTCGTGATTACGCCCGTTTCAAATAAATGAAATACCAGCCCAATGGTGTTACCGGTACTGATCGTATCCATTCCATACCGATCGCATAACTCACCTAGCCTGGTGATCTCAGGTAGGTCGCTGATCATGAGATTTGGGCCAAAGGATACGATTGTTTCGTATTCTGGGCCTTTACGTTTTGCACCATCCTCCAGGCGTACTACTCGTCCGCATGCGATCACACAGGCATGGCAGGCGCTTTGCCCTGTCAGGAGTTTTTCTGCCATGCTGGCGCCGGAGACATCATCCACACTTTCAAAGCCGCCTTGATGATAATATTTGGCTGGCATGGCACCTAGATATTCAGAGTAATTTGCCGCTCCCGCGGTACCCAGCTCTCTCAAGACGCGCGCCTCGTTATCATTCTTTAAGGTCCGGTTGGATTCGGACCGCAGACCGGTAAATTCTTCGAAATGGACGAGAGGTAAAACCTGCTTGCCGTGCACGGCGATCGCTTTGAGCTGCTTGGCTGCCATGACCGCGCCTAAACCGGTCCGTCCGGCAGTTCGGCCATGATCGCAAAAAATGCCCGAGAACAAAACGCCTTTCTCCGCAGCGGGTCCGATCACGGCAACATGAATTCCTTTTTCCCCGATCTCCTGCTTGATAAGCTCTTGCGTATCATAAGTATCTTTTCCCCATAGGTGCTCTGCATTTCGTACCTCTAAGCGGCCATCTTCGATCCAAAGATAAACCGGCTTGGAGGCTTTCCCCGTGATCCACAGACCGTCATATCCACAGAAACGAAGTTCGGGTCCCCAGAAGCCGCCGCAATTCGATTCAGCCCAAAGTCCCGTGGCAGGACCTTTGCCGCAAACCACAAACCGCCCGACCGTTGGACCGGATGTGCCCGTAAGCGGGCCGTTGATAAATAACAGCGGGGCATCTGGAGAAAATGGATTAAGTTCTTTGGTCAGATGCGGATATAACAACCGCGCCGCTAATGAAGCGCCGCCTAGAAAAGCCTCTTCCCAATCTTTGGGTATTTTATATTCTTCGGTATTTCCGGTGGAAAGGTCAATTTTGAGGATCGGCTGCATAATCTAAAGAATATCGGAAGTAACCTCGCGGCAGCATCGGACGAAGTCAAGCACAGTCGGTACATTTCGCATCATATAACCGAGGTTCCCTTCCACCTTTAGTTTGCTGGTCATCATGGCCGTCATTGGATCGAGTTTACCGAGCAAAATCGAAGTAAAGTTGTTATAAGGCGAACGCAGGATAAAAGTCGGCTTCGGATATTTACCATGCTTGGGTGCGTAATCGACCATTCGGCATTTCCCATGCCAAAGGTCAAGGTACATGCTTAAAGACTGGGCTAGGTTACCGGCTGGCTGGATGTCAAAAATTAGATCGCCTTCCCAATTCCGGGCGATTTCATTGTAACGAGCATCTTTATTCAATTTTCCTTGAAGGACGTTCAACCATTCCGTAGAGGGAAATATGACAGCCATAATTGCTCCAGGCAAAACAGTTGGGACATTGTACCACCTCATTTTGAACCCCTCAGCCGGGCAATATTTTAATGACCTTGCCTCTTGCACAAATGGCTAAGTTGGTCTATCCTTATTTATGCCAAATTTATCGCTGATTCGAAAGGAGGTAATTACTTTCATTCACACTCTCCATAATCCCTCATAAAATATTCGATTATCTAATTCCCTGATGGAGGAGAAACCTGATGAAGAACCTGAACACTGTGTTTGTCTTGATAATTGCAAGCGCTCTGTTACTCTCCGCTTGTGGCTCCGCGGCAACGCCAACAACCGCCGCACCGGCAGCTCCAGCCGCAACGCAGGCACCCGCTGCTACACAGATGCCTCCAACCCCGGCACCGGTCAAAGACTTGCTCAATGACGTTAAAACCAGAGGATATATCCTGGTATCGAACGATCCGAACTATGCCCCTCAATCCTCCTTGAATACCAGTGGCCAAAGACCGGCTGGCACCAAGTGCCCGTCCGACGCCTTCACGACCGCTGAAATGCAAGGCTTCGACGTCGATGTGGCAGCCGAACTTGGTAAGCGCCTGGGCGTCGAGACTTGTTTTGCAACCCCTTCCTGGGATCTGATTACCGCCGGTAGCTGGGCGGATAAATGGGATATTAGCGTTGGCTCTATGACGGTCACCCCGGAACGCCAGAAAGTTCTAGACTTTACCTCGGCCTATTACTATACTCCGGCTGTGGTTGCTGTCACCAAGGCCTCCGGTATTACCTCGCTTGATAAATTGGCTGGTCAATCGCTGTGTGTTGGAACATCAACGACCTACCAGGATTGGTTGGGCGGGAAGCTCGACCTCCCCGCGGAGGATATCTACACTCAACCTCCTTCAGGTGTCAAAATTGTGGCGCTTTCCACTGACCAGGATTGCGCTCAGTCGTTGGGTGCAGGTCGTAAGGATTTCGTTGGTTATGTTACGTCTGAAACGGTCGTTGACCAGAATATTGCCAACGGTCTTGCGGTTGTGAAAGTAGGTACCCCGGTTTATTCCGAGAATCTGGCAGTAGCGATCGATAAATCGCACACCCTGGATCCCACTAGTTTGGTCTCCGCGTTGGATGGCTTTGTCAAAGCCATGCACTCAGACGGAACATTGAACCAGCTTTCCATGAAATGGTTCAAGTCCGACCTGTCCATGGCTCCCACCCATTAACCTCGCACAAGTTAAATACAGGGAAGCAGGAACGAACTGCTTCCCTGTATTCCTTAATCTTATCCAGGACGAGGGATGTTAGTTATGAACCTCATGAAAAAAGATACTGGTGAGCCTAAAACCCAGGCCGAGTTGATTTATGCGGCCCAGCAGCGGAGAGAATCGCGATTCCGTCTCAACGTTGGTCTATCGTGGCTTCTGCTCCTGGTGATCCTTGTACTCCTTTTCAGTGGTCAGACCCTGCCCTTCGGGCTTCATACGATCAAGCTCGATAAGACCTTCATGAGTGATAACCTGCCGTTTATTGCCGGTGGGATTAACACCACCATTGGTATTTCACTCTTATCGATCACATTGGCCACAATCCTGGCTTTACTTGCAGCTTTGGGACGACTCTCCACGTTTCCGCCTGTTTATGCGGTAAGCACTTTTTATGTCTCATTGATCCGGGGTACTCCGCTTTTTTTGCAAATCTTTTTCTTCTTCCTGGCGCTCCCCCAACTGGGCATCATTTTACCGGGACTTTGGGCGGGTGTATTGGCGCTCGGCCTGAACTATGGTGCCTACATGAGCGAAATTTTCAGGGCTGGGTTAAGTTCTGTAGGCAAGGGCCAGCGCGAAGCGGCTCTCGCCATCGGGATGACACCCACCAAGACGATGCAGCGGATCGTCCTTCCACAGGCGCTTCGTTTTGCTATACCGCCTACCGGCAACGAATTCATCGCGATGACCAAAGACTCTGCCCTTGTCTCTGCTACCGGTTTTGTACACGAATTGATGTGGCGGGCCACAGAAGTCGGTCGCGCTCACTTTCGGAATCTTGAAACCTTGATCATTGCCGCCATCTTTTATTGGATCTTGACCCTGATTTTGTCCTACTTCCAGGGTTTGATCGAAACCCGCATGTCCCGCGGAGACCGCTAGGATGCCCAACATCGTCAAGGTTACCGACTTGGATAAGTACTTTGGTCGCTTGCAGGTATTAAAAAAGGTAAATCTCGGGGTAGATCCGAAGGAAGTTGTGTGCATCATCGGACGGAGCGGGTCGGGCAAAAGCACCTTGCTGCGCTGCATCAATTTTCTGGAAGAGCCCTCTTCTGGAAAGATCGAAGTGGATCAATTAACTGTTTCAGCCGGAGGCAAGGGAAAAGAGCACCGCCAGCTCGTCCATGAAGTAAGGTTGAAAACCGGGATGGTATTTCAGGAGTTCAACCTCTTCCCACACCTTTCTGTGATCGAGAACGTTATGGAGGGTCCGGTCACTGTTAAGCGGATGGAAAAAAACCAGGCGACTGAAATCGCTGAAATGAACCTCGACCGGGTGGGTTTGCTCTTCAAAAAAGATGAATACCCAAACCGCCTCTCAGGTGGACAGAAGCAGCGTGTCGCCATTGCCCGTGCCCTCGCCATGGAACCTAAACTAATGCTGTTCGATGAACCTACCTCTGCGCTTGACCCCGAGCTGATTGGCGAAGTGCTGAATGTAATGAAAAAGCTGGCGCAGGAAGGAATGACGATGCTGGTCGTGACTCACGAAATGGGCTTTGCTCGCGAAGTCGCAGATCAAGTGGTGGTTATGGCAGAAGGCGAGATCATCGAACAAAACAATCCGGAGAACATCTTTAAGTCACCAAAGGATGAGCGTACCAAAGCATTAATTGACCGCTATCGTACCGGTGGACAATGATTAAATCATTGAAGGACGGCCTTTATCGCCGTCCTTCGATTTATGGCAGGAATTTGTGGGTTGGGTTGATAAATCCAGAATAATGATCGTTGGATAAAAAATGATTTTGGTGCGCTGGGAGGGACTTGAACCCTCACGCCTTGCGGCACATGGCCCTCAACCATGCCTGTCTGCCAATTCCAGCACCAGCGCAAGCAGGCGTATTATAATCGGCTTGCTTTGCTTGTCAAGCAGGGTTGAATTTTTTAGGAGAAAATCATGATTCGAATTGTTGTGGACGCGATGGGGAGTGATAATTTTCCAATTCCCGACGTAATCGGATCCGTAATGGCAGCTCGTGAATATGGTGTTGAAATCATCCTTGTAGGCGATGAATCAAAAATAAGGCCGGTATTAGGATCACAAAATCCAGGAAGTCTGCCCATCCGGGTCGTTCATGCTCCCGAAATGTTGACAATGGAAGACAAGGGTGAGGCGTTGGCTCTTAAAGCCCGCCACAAGGATTCGAAGAACTCGATGGCCATGGGTATGGATCTGCTCAAGAGAGGGGAAGCGGATGCCTTTGTCACGGCTGGTAACACAGGTGCGGGGATGGTGACTGCCTTGTTCCGATTAGGGCGTATGCGCGGAGTGGATCGACCGGCGATTGCTCCGGTTTTTCCGACCGAATCAGGTTCTTGCGTAGTCCTTGATATTGGCGCAAACCCGGATTGCAAACCTGAAAATCTATTGCAGTTTGCTATCATGGGGTCCGTTTATGCCGATAAGGTGCGAGGTGTGAATAACCCTAGGGTGGGGTTGGTGTCCAACGGCGAAGAGGAGGGGAAAGGGAACGAACTCGTCCGTGCGGCAACGCCGTTATTTAAAAAATCCGGGTTGAATTATTTCGGCAATGTGGAAGGCAAGGAAGTCATTGGCGGCAAAGTGGATGTAGCCGTGACGGATGGCTTTGTCGGAAATGTGATGCTTAAAACCGCCGAAGCAGTGGGCAAATTGATATTGGATGAAATTAGGGCGTCGATCAGGAATGGAGGACCGTTGGCGATCCTTGGGGGCCTGCTCGTCAGACCTGCGCTTGGCAAGATCAAGAAATTACTTGATCCAAGCGAACAGGGCGCTGCCATACTTTTAGGTGTGAATGGATTGGTATTGATCGGTCATGGTCGCTCTGACGCAATTGCGATCAAGAGCGCCATACGGCTTGCGAAGAACGCAGCGGAAGCGAATGTCTTGGAAGCCTTAAAGACCGCTATAGAAAACAATCTGAAAAACTAGATCTGGCTCAGCGAAAGCCGGGGCTGATGAAAACTTTCTTTTCCAATTTTGTTATTCGAGTTTATGATTCATAAAGGATAAAATGAAAATTATTAAGAACGAAACACTGATCAAGCGCAATGGCCGCATCGGCCAATGGACCAGTTTGGGCGCCTTGGGCGTACTCGGGATTGGGATGTATCTTTCCTTCCAGCGGCCTGATTTGTTCGTTTTTTCGATCGGTGCTTTGATAGTGGGTTTCTTGATGACACAAGTCGGTATGTACTTTTCAAATCGCTGGGGTCGCAGTCCACGACCGGATGAACAGTTGGATGCGGCTCTTAAAGGTTTGCCGGGTGATATGACGATCTACCATTATATGACTCCGGTTCCACATTTACTGGTCGGTTCTGCGGGGCTATGGATCTTCCAAATTTATCACCAACGCGGGAAGGTAACTTATTACAAGAACCGCTGGCGTTTGTCTGGTGGCGGATTTATGCAGTCTTATATGACTATTTTTGGACAGGAAGGCATTGGAAGGCCCGATGGGGAAATTACGAACGATATCGAAGTTTTAAAGAAATATTTCGCGAAGAAATTGGATGGATCTGAAATACCGGAAATACGCGCTGCCCTCATCTTCACCAACGAGCAGATTGAAATTGACAATACAAATGCACCTCTCCCGGTTATGAAATTGAAACAATTAAAAGACTTTATTCGACAAAAGGCGAAAGATAAACCGGTAGACTTTTTGGTGATGGAAAAATTGAAGTCATCTCTTCCCTCTGATTGATTAATTCATCGATCAGGTGTAATTTTTGGTTTTTCTTCATCCCTAACCCACTTTCGATGAGAAGGTTAAGCATTTATCCTAAACCTCTAATATTAATATTTCCAGACTAGCAGAAAAATCGTGTACATTAACTTAAAAAGATTATTTATCCCAACCTCGTTATCACTTCTTGGGACGATTATTGTTTTATTCCCCAGTAATCCTGACAATATGACCCTGCCCTCCAGGGACTCGGGCGTCTTTCTCTATGTTGGCTGGCGATTGTTAAAAGGCGATATCCCTTATCGGGACGTCTGGGATCATAAGCCGCCATTGGTTTATTTTGTGGATGCTTTGGGATTACTCCTTAGCCCACAATCTCTTTTAGGGGTTTGGCTGCTTCAATTCTGCTTTTTATTTCTGACAACCCTCTTTTTGTTTAATGCCTTGAACGAAGCACTGGGTATTCTCCCGGCCGTTGTGGGTACCGTTGTACTGACTTCAGGATTATTAACAATTCTTGATCAGGGCAACGTTACGGAAGAATATGCATTAGTTTTCCAAACTCTGAGTTTCTGGTTGTTTGTAAGAGCCCGAAAGAATGATTATCCGCTGCGTGTTACTTTCTGGATTGGTCTTTGCGGAGCGATTGCCTTTTATTTTAAGCAAACCACGATAGGGATCTGGATTGCTTTTGCACTGTTCTTGTTTTGGACTCGAATTTTACAAAAAAAGTCTCCAATTTCTGATGTATTGACTCTTTTGGCAGGCTCGGGCCTTCTTTCTATTATTCTGGTGATAGGTTTTGCCAGCCAGCACGCCCTGAATGATTTTTGGGGTGAAGCGTTTCTCTACAACTTTGTCTATATCGGCAAGCACGAAGGGTTCAGCCGTTTGATTCCGGTCTTTATCAAAGGATTCCTGTTTTTAAGTCAAGGTCAAGTTCTGTACCTCGCTTTGATCGGATGGTTATTAAGCCTGGTATATGTTTGGCTAAATCGGAAATCGTATAGTAGTATCCAACCCTTGATTCTTTTGGCGCTTATGAATTTTCCGCTTGAAATTGCCCTTATAACAATTTCCGGTCGCTCGATTTTGCATTACTATCTGACGCCACTACCTGTCATGGCTGTCTTGAGCGGCATCTTGGTTTTTACGCTTAGCGCGATTTTGGGAAGGATTCCTGCCTTATCTTCAACACAAGCGAGGAATTCTATTTCACTTGTAACATTATTGGCAGTATTATTATTCCAGTGGGATCAGGTTCAAAACTATCCTGTTTACGTCCAGGACGAAGCCGGAAACAGTTATGCACCGGTAGTTGAGTATATAACCGGACACACGAATCCAGACGACAAAGTCCTGGTTTTAGGCGCAGAAAGTGTTGTGAATTTCCTGGCTCGGCGGGAAGCTCCGACCCGGTATGTATATCAATATCCCTTGCAATTGCTCGGTAGCAGGGGTATGTTCGATGAGTATTTTCTGCAAGTGTTACAAAATAAACCCGTTCTGATCATCGATGCACCGGGTAGCAATCAGTTGGATGAAAATCTTTACAAGCCCCTGCAGATGAGGTCAGCAATAGTTAGGGATGGCGTCCAATACCTGATTAAGAATTACCAACAAGTCGCGGCCTTTGGAGACTGGGTTGTATACAGAATTAAAGAAAACCCATAACCACCTGACCAATGAACCACTCATATCAAATGAAAAAGGCCTGATTGGTCTGGATATTGCAACTCGTCTCAAATAGCCTCCGGAACGTTCCCCCATATAATAACAAGGTACTCGCTAAAGTTTTATATTCGTTCTTATTCGTTTTCGCAAAAAGCATATTAATAAGTGTAAGCAGATAGCTCATAAATTTACTTACTCTCAAGCCTTAGAAAAGTACACGAAAAAAATGGATGTGTGCGGGGGCGCACGCCCCCGCACACATCCATTTTTTTCGGTATCTTTCGTCCCAGGCCGGAAGCGTGGGACGAAAGATTGATGCGAAACAGTATCGCAACCAGTAGTTGCTCATTTATTATGGTACACTTGTTCTACTTTTGAATCAAATTAATTATTTAAAGACTTTGGTTTATAAATTCTAATAAGGAATTGATCGTACAACACCTATGCATTCCATTGTTGCAATTGACATTGAAACCACCGGGTTGGACGAGAATCGCGATTCCATTATCGAGATTGCTACAGTCAAATTCAAGGGCAGTCGCATTGAAGATGAGTGGTCGTCCCTCATCAACCCAAATCGCCATATTCCCGAGTTTATTACTGGATTAACCGGCATAGATGATGCTATGGTGCGTCAGGCTCCGCGCTTACGCGATATCGCCCACCAGCTGGAAGTCTTTATTGGTGATACACCCATTGTCGGTCACAACGTCCGATTTGACCTGGGTTTCCTTCAAAAGCAAATCCCCTTCTCCTCCAATGACGTGATTGATACTTACGAACTCGCCGCAGTCCTGCTTCCAAATGCCAGCCGCTATAACCTTGGTTCGCTTGGGAAGGAATTGGGCATTCTTCTGCCGGCTACCCATCGTGCCATGGACGATGCCAAAGTTACAATGGTTGCCCTCAACCGGTTATTCGAGTTGGCCAGTGAGCTGCCCATGGGATTGGTCGCAGAAATACTCCGTTTGAGCGAACCCCTTACGTGGGGTGCTAGTTATGTATTCGAGGAAGTGATGCGAGCTCGAGCAAAAGAAGGCATCCAACCTAAGAAGACTAAAAATAATATTAGTCCATCGTACGAGAATCACCATTATTCACCTCTCGAGAATCCTGAAAAACCGCTGGCACTTGATCTGGAAGAAGTTGCTTCCATCCTTGAGTATGGGGGTCCGTTCTCGCAATATTTTGAGGCTTATGAACATAGGCCTGAGCAAGTGGAAATGTTGAAGGCGGTAACGAACGCGCTTTCGAACGGGAACCATTTAATGGTGGAGGCAGGTACTGGAGTTGGAAAATCATTCGCGTACCTCATCCCCGCCTCCTTGTTTGCCATCCAGAACAATACACGCGTTGTCATCTCGACCAACACAATTAACTTGCAAGACCAATTGATTCAAAAGGATATTCCCGATTTGTGTGCCGCCCTCAACATTGATTTGCGCGCCGCGGTGTTGAAAGGCCGTGCTAATTACCTTTGTCCGCGCCGTCTGGATAATATTAAACATTTCGGCCCGCGTAACGTCGATGAGATGCGAGTGCTTGCAAAGGTAATGGTCTGGCAGCTTACCAATCAAAGTGGCGATCGTAACGAGGTCAATCTCAATGGCAATGTGGAGCGCGAAGTTTGGCTGCGCATCTCCGCGGAGGATGATGCCTGTACTACCGAAACCTGTCTAAAGCGCACAGGTGGCGCTTGCCCGTTCAATCGGGCGAAAAGTGCTGCTCAATCTGCGCATCTTCTGGTTGTCAACCATGCGCTCTTGCTTTCGGATATTGCGACAGGCAGTAAGGTTTTACCGGATTACTCTTATCTTATAGTGGACGAAGGTCATCACCTCGAATCCGCCACGACCAATGCATTATCTTTTCGCCTGACGCAATTTGACTTGGAACGAATGTTAAAAGAAGTCGGCGGAACATCGGCCGGGATTCTTGGGCGCGTGTTAGGCGAGACCCACGACGTGCTTCGACCCTCGGATTTCGGCTTGCTCCAACAAAAAGTAAACCGTGCCACTGACCTGGCTTTCCGATTGGAGCAGCTCAATCGTGAATTCTTCAATACCGTAAATGGCTTTGCTACTCTTCAGCGCGAAGGGGTCCAACCAAGCAATTATTCTTGGCAGGCACGGATTTTGCCCTCCACACGGACGTTGCCTGGCTGGGATGAGGTGGAAGTCACTTGGGACGCCGCCGGTGAAACGTTGAGCTTGTTGCTCACTTCGTTGGCCGAAATTCATAAGGCGGCCTCGGAGCTGTACTCGGATGGTCACGATCAACTTGAAGATGTGATCGGGGATATTAGCAATGTATATCGCAGATTGAGCGAAGCGCACGCGAATATTTCTGGAATGATCGGCAAGCCGAACGAAGGACAGATCTATTGGATCGAACTCAACCCGAATGGAAACAAACTCTCATTGAATGCCGCACCTTTGAGAATTGGGGAATTGATCGAGAAATATCTGTGGCATGAGAAGGCCAGTGTTGTACTTACCTCGGCAACCCTCACCGCGCATAATGAGTTCCAGTATTTGCGAAATACGCTCGGGGCAGACGAAGCCGATGAGATGCAATTGGGTTCTCCCTTTGATTACGAGTCTAGCACATTGGTTTACATTCCCAATGATATACCGGAGCCGAACGGGAACGGTTACCAACAAGCGCTCGACCGCGCCATCATTACGACATCAAAAGTGACAGGCGGAAGGATGCTCGTCCTGTTCACCTCCTATTCTGCTCTCAAAAAAACTTCGGCGGCGATCACTGGCCCGTTGGCCAGCGAAGATATTTACGTCTATGAACAAGGCGATGGCGCCTCTCCAAATGCTTTACTCGAATCATTCAAATCCACCGATCGGGCGGTCCTATTAGGTACGCGTTCGTTTTGGGAAGGTGTGGATGTGCCGGGTGCCTCTCTATCAGTCGTATTCATTACCAAGCTGCCCTTCGATGTACCGACCGATCCGCTGATTGCTGCACGTTCAGAGATGTACGAGGACCCGTTCAATGAATACTATCTGCCCGAAGCCATCCTGAAATTTCGTCAGGGATTTGGCCGCCTCATCCGGACTGCCTCCGACCGCGGTGTAATAGGTATCATGGATCGACGAGTATTGACCAAACAATATGGACGATTATTTTTAGAATCTCTGCCTCAATGTACTTCCCGGCAGGGACCGATTGCCAATTTGGCGCGCGAAGCTGGTAAGTGGCTGGGTACCTAATTAACCACCTCAAGCGCTGGATCCCTGCCTCTAATTACAGAAAATCAACCTTCATCGCCGCCAACAGCAGGAAAATAAATTTTTGAATTTAGCGTTAGCTTCATGGATATCCAAGCCTATCTCGTCCGTATAAATTATGATGGACCGATGGGTCTGAATTTTGCAACCCTCCGCGGACTCCACCGGGCGCACATGCTGTCTGTTCCTTTCGAGAATCTGGACATTGTCCC
>JBGQIO010000084.1:0-14481 GCA_041498515.1 Anaerolineae bacterium | reverse complement strand
GCAGCAGGGGTAAACAGATCGCATAAGGATCAGAGCGGAGCAGGCTTGACGCCTTGCCCCGCATCGATTTGCTATGTGCGCCTTCCTTTCTCGATGATGGTATTATCGTCCTATGACAACGGCAACGGCTGTCGCTCCGGCGAACATTGCGCTGATTAAGTATTGGGGTAAAAAAGATGCCGGCCTCCGGCTGTCCGCGAACAATTCCATTTCCATTAATCTTTCAGGCATTTCAACCGTCACAACAGTGGAATTTGTCGATGGTCTAAAAGAAGATCAAATATCGATCGATCGGGAAGTCGTGACGGGAGCTGAGAAAAAAAGGATAACTGCACACCTGGATCGTGTCAGGCGAATGGCGGGGATTCATCTTAAGGCAAAGGTCGAAAGTAAGAACAACTTCCCGAAAGGGACGGGCTTGGCCTCGTCTGCTTCTGGCTTTGCAGCCCTCACCCTCGCGGCGAGCAGCTCGGCAGGACTTTTATTGTCGGAAAAGGATCTTTCTATTCTTGCAAGATCAGGCTCCGGTTCGGCCTGCCGTTCGATCCCCTCCGGGTTTGTGGAATGGAAGGCAGGCAACTCAGACCGCAGCTCGTATGCGTATTCCCTGTTTCCTGTAGATTATTGGGATATAAGAGATGTGATCGCGATCGTGGGTAGTGACGTCAAGAAAGTAAGTTCGACGGAAGGACATGCCGCCGTCGAAAGCAGTCCTTTATACAAAGGAAGGATAAGAGGGATACCTCGAAAGATAAGGAAGATCAAGGAGACGATTAGAAACAAGGATTTTTCGGGATTCGGCGAAATCTGCGAAGCCGAAGCATTGAGTATGCATGCTGTCATGATCACGTCAAAACCGGCTTTGATCTATTGGCTGCCGACCACGTTACGTGTTATGCATCGAATTATCGATTGGCGCTCCGGCGGTCTGGAAAGCTACTTCACAATCGATGCCGGTCCCAACGTCCACGTATTATGCCTGGCGAAGGATGCGTTGAAATTAGGAAAGCATCTCTCTCTAATAGAAGGGGTAAAGAATGTGATCGTTAATCAGCCGGCAAACGGTGCAGCCCTCATATAAGATATATAAATTGGCGTGGGTCGGGGTCCCCGCCGAGATGCGAGGATGCTAAAATACTTGCTGTCTCTTTTCTTCCTCTACGCCCCATCATTTTTATTCATAACAGTGAGTTATCCATTGTAGGATAACAACCAGGGCATGCCCATGTCGACGAAATTTCCTGTGGATGAAGAGTGGTTCCGGTTTTTGACCGAGGGTGAACCTGTCCAGCGCCAAACGTATCATCTGCTTGGCATGTTACCGTCAAGCCCGCGTTGCAAGTTATGCAACTCGCCATTTAAGGGATGGGGAGGTTTCATCATGCATTTGATGGGCAGAGACCAATCCAGATACAATCCCCGCTACTGCGAACAATGCGATCGGTTTGAACATCCTGGTGGCGCAGAGATCGTACTGACCATGTTATTTGCAGATGTGCGTGGTTCAACAACGTTGGCCGAGCAAATGAGCGCGCTTGAATTTAGCCGGTTGATGAGTCGTTTTTATGCTGTAGCCACTGATGTCCTTGTAAAGACGGACGCCCTAGTCGACCGGTTAATTGGGGATGAAGTCGTTGGTTTGTTCATTCCGGGCATAGCCGGACTGGACCATCCACGCCGGGCGATTGAGGCTGCTCAAGGCCTGCTCCACGCCACCGGACACAATAGTCCAACCGGTCCGTGGTTGCCGGTGGGAGTCGGCGTCCATACAGGTCCTGCTTTTGTAGGCGTAATGGGAGGCACGGAGGGAACACTAACGGACTTCACCGCTCTTGGAGATAACGTCAATATTACCGCGCGTCTCGCTTCCAGGGCCGGCTCAGGCGAGATACTGATTAGTGATGCAGCCTATTCGGCAGCTGGCCTGAATTTTGAGAATCTTGAACGTCGGCAGCTTGAGTTAAAAGGAAAAAGTGGGCCGACCGGCGTCCATGTGTTGCGTTTATAACCGGGCGAATATGGGTAGACAGGAGATGGCAGGTTCACTTCCTGCCTGCCCGCACCTGTTTCAGTTCTAGGCGAACCCGCTGATTAAGAGTTACTCGGCTCCGCATCCATGCAGTATATGTAAGTGCATGGAGTCTATTGCATTAAGGATTTGGAGCTTACAAGGGGATGTTTTAACTGCTGCTTCGACTCTTTCTCTCGTGATTGTCGAAGCGCAGCGGAGATGGCAAGGGCTCTTCTTGCCGCGAAGCGCAGTGGAGATGGCGCCCTAGCGCCGCCGTAAAGTTGCTGTGAGACCTTGAAGCGTTGGCTTTGCAGCGAGACCTGTCTCCTTTCTCCAATCCTACCTTAAATGTTAGATCAGTTTTTTGAGGTAGGTTAGTGGATTCGGCCTACGATAATGTTCTAGGAATGTCCAAGAATTGGATGCAGGCGATACGGTTCTTCAAGCTGCTTGATCTCTGCCTCGGATAATTTGATGTCCATTGCAGCGATGGATTGCTCAAGATGCTCCATTTTGCTGGATCCGATGATGGGTGAAGTAATATACGGTTTACTCAAGACCCATGCAAGCGCTATCTGGGAGCCGGTTACGCCGTGGTCCTTTGCAACTTTAGCGGCGCGTTCCGCGACAATGAAATCTTCCTCGCGGAAATATAATTCCTTCGCATACACATCGGTCTTTGCGCGTGTCGTCTCATCACCTCCACCGGGTTTGCGGTTGCCTGCAAAAAACCCGCGCGCCATCGGGCTCCACGGAATCATGCCCACACCTTGATCGCAGATACAAGGGATCATCTCGCGTTCTTCTTCGCGATATACAAGGTTGTAGTGATTTTGCATCGATACAAATCGCGTCCAGCCGTGAAGGTCCGCGGTGTATTGTGCCTTGTTAAATTGCCAGGCGAACATGGAAGAAGCGCCGATGTAGCGCGCCTTACCCGCCTTGATCACATCGTGCAATGCTTCCATGGTTTCTTCGATGGGGGTACGATAATCCCAGCGGTGAATTTGATAAAGGTCAACGTAATCCATTTTTAGGCGCCTGAGCGATTTGTCGATCGAGTCCATTAAATGTTTTCGCGAAAGACCCTGGTCGTTTACATCATCGCTCATTGAAAAGAAAACTTTCGTGGCGATGACTACCGTCTCGCGTTTGATGCCGAGGGCATTTAGTGCGTTGCCGAGGATTTCCTCGCTCAATCCTAGCGAATACATGTCCGCTGTATCGAAGAAATTGATGCCCTCATCGAGTGCCCGCTTGACGAACGGTTTTGCTTGATCTTCTTCCAACATCCATTCTCGCTCCTTTTTTGAACCGTACGTCATCATACCTAAACACAGGCGTGAGACTTTCATACCGGTTTTACCAAGATTTGCATATTGCATTTTAATCTCCTGAAAATTAGTGTGGCTATTACATAACTAATACTTATCGAAGAGGAGCAAGATCAATGCTATTGTTGGTTGTATAAATAACTCAAATAATTTATTTCCCTTCAACTTGTAGCGTTGATGTCAGGGAAGAAGTTGCGCTTTCTTGGTGCAAAGCAATCCCACAGGCAACAAGAAGTATGCCAATTATTTCGATCAGCGAAGGTACTTGATGTAGCACAAGAACACCGATAATAGTTGCAGACGCAGGCAGCAGAGAAAGCAAAAGCGCGAAGGATGATCGTGGTAGGCGAGCCATCGCCAATTGATCAGTTACATAAGGAATGACAGACGAAGATATCCCCACTCCTATCCCTGCCAATAAGAGAATAGGCCGGGTAAAAGCCAGGCTGGCGTCAGCGAGACCGATGGGACTAACGATGAGCAAGGCAAAAAGCATGGCAACTCCAAGTCGGTCAATTCCGCCGGCCCCGCCATCTTGGGCAATTCTGTGACCCAGGATCACATAAAGCACAAAGAGCGCACAGTTTATAAAAGCAAACAGATATCCCAATGGTTCTCCACTTAATCTCACATCGGTGAGAGCATATCCGCCGGCAGCCGCGATAATTAACGCGAAGGTGTTACGCTTTGTTCGAACACCAAAAGCTGCTAATGCGATTGGACCAATAAACTCGATTGCACCCACTGTTCCTAGCGGTAAACGTGAGATCGCCAGATAGAAACTGGCGTTCATTAACCCCAGGACAGTTCCAAGTGCGATCAAAACGAGCCTCTGTTGATTGGATTGTTTGAGAAAGACATGCCACGGCTTTCTCCATAAAGCGAAAACAAATGCCGCGCTCGAGATACGAAGCCATGCGACACCCAAAACCGGAACTTGAGAAAAAAGGATGGTGGCAAATGAAGGGCCAAGGTAATGAAAGATTGCACTTACGAAAAAGAAAACGTGGGGTGGTAGCTTGTGGGTTACATTTGTAAGATGCGACACAGGGAAATTCCTACTTTACTCGAACTTATCGTACTTTATGATATAATTAGATATAGAAGATGTAAATAGTGTTATTAATGGATTTATCGTGATATGCCTAAACAATTAACGAAAACAAGCATTTTTTCCTATTCTTATGCCGAAGCGTTGCAGGATCCTGTGAATGCTCAGATAGTGGACGAGCTTCAACACAATCCTAGATTGACGATGAAAGAACTGGGGCGACGTGTTGGAATGTCATCCCCTGCAATCACTGAACGCGTGCGTCGCCTTGAAGAATCAGGCGTAATTCAAGGTTATCGTTTAGATGTAAATCCCATAGCTCTGGGGCTGCCGATTGCCGCTTACATTCGCATCCGTCCGAATCCGGGGCAACTGCCCAGGATTGCAGAGTTAGCACAACAAATTTCCGAGGTCGTTGAGTGTCATCGCGTGACAGGCGAAGACTGCTTCGTTATGAAAGTCTTTTTACCCACAATGGATCAACTAGATAAAATCCTTGACAAATTCCTCATCTTTGGTGTGACCACAACATCCATCATCCAATCATCACCTGTCCCCCTCAGAAGCATACCTATTCAAACAAGCTAACTGCCAATTTATTCTGTCGCCCATGACTCCCTTTCGTGCAACGCGGCGTGGATTTGTGTAGGACGAGGCGCCTCCTCGGCAGTGATGGCGGACAGCGCCTCAAAGAGCGACGTACAACTGTCCAGGTAAATGCCGGGGACATGCCCAAATGTTTCGTAAAGCAGGTCGTAAATCTCTTTAGTAAACATCTCCACCGGAATTGAGTTCCCCATTAAGCCTCTAATTTGTCAGCGCGTTTGGATGGTAGCTAGCCGTGAAGTTAGCGACACTTGTTCAGATTGGTTTTTCCGATCATTTGTCAAAAGAGCTTCAAGATAAGATACATCGTTCAAAAAACCATCCGAAAAGGGCGGGTTGGAGAATCAGAAATTAATTGTGGCGGTAGTACTGTAAGTGACACTAGTTCTAAAAAATGTCGTTCAGTTCATGCCGTCGATAATCGCCATCACTTACAAGTTAAATACCAATTAGGGCGAATGCGTACCTGTCAACCCTTCAATTAATAATTACATCCTGAGGCCGACCTGATCCGGGCGCCGAAAAGCTAGCCAACCCATGGTCATGTACCAGGCCTGGACCTCGATGACCAAGATTCGCTCTGTAAGACCGGCTACTCCGATCCCGGCGGCCATCGTATCGAAGTTGAAGTTAAGAAAGAAGAGCACCAATAGCACCAACGTCAGCGGACTGGCTGATAACAGCCAGGTACCAAACCGCCTCCAACGCGGGATGCGCCGGAGAAAGGATCCTGCAACCAGGAAGCTCAGCACCGGGGTCCCGCTGCCGAGTAGAAATCCGATCATGTGAGGGATGAACAATTGTATGGTGAAGAGGCCACATACCACCGATCCCAGCCCCGTTAGTGCAAGCAGCACGGCGGAGGCCCTACGCGCCATAGGCGAGCCAGTCGCCTCGATGGTCTGAAATATACCGAATACACCGACCATAATTAGGAGCCCACTCAGCACGAACGCAGTATTGAAGAGGAAGCCGTTGGAGCCAAGGCCGAGGCCGCTAAAGGGTTGAGTGATCATCCCGGTAATACCCCCCGACACTCCCCATGCGTCCCTCACCGCTGGGCGCATTAAACCCAGATCGATCCAGGCAAGGGTCAAAAGGATTGGGCCCGCGACGGCGCCAAGCGCCAGCCAACGGGCTGTATCATGGGTCACAAGAATACCGTTCATTACCGATTGCTTATTGCTTTTTGAACTAGCTGTAGACATTTTGAATTCTCCTTTAAAAACAGAACGCTTTAGCTATGATTACCTAACAATGTTAGTTAGTATCTAACTGCGTTAGTTTAGCTTGTTTCATGCTATACTGTCAAGGTACAATCACCCTCTTGAATTGGGGTAACAGGCGCGCCGACTGGCAAATGGCTGCTCGCAGGAGCTAACAAGTTGATGAAAATGCAACCCTTTAAATTTTCCGGTCCAAATCCACGTGGGGAGCCTGCACTCGATCAAAGGAAGCTGGTCCAAGCCGCGCTTAACCTTTTAGATGAAGTCGGTTTTGACGGCCTCACCATGCGGAGCCTGGCGAAAAAACTTGGGATTAAGGCGGCCTCTTTATACTGGCACGTGCGCAGCAAGGAGGAGTTGCTTGGTTTGCTGGCTGATGAAATCTGCGCGCCGATGCGCGCACCTGATCGGACTCTGCCCTGGCGAAATCGGTTGGAACTGTTAGGCGACGAATATCGACGTGTCCTTTTAGCTCATCGTGATGCTGCGCGCGTTCTTGCGAGTAGCGGCGCGCCTTCGGGACCGAATAGGTTGCGCCTTACAGAAATTGTGCTTAGTACTTTGCTTGACGCAGGCTTCGGCGAGCAGGATGCGGTTTATGCCGGGTTCCTGCTGAATGAATTTGTGACGATGTTCGTCTCGGGGGAAACGCGATATGAAAACACAGGAGCGAAAAGTGAATCGGGTGACACATCCGCGGACGTCCAAAATTGGATCGAAGCATTGCCCCCTACCGATTATCCTAGCATAATAGCGCTCGCTGGCTATCTTATAAAATCGGATGCAGACGAGCGTTTTCGGTTCGGGATCGAGATTCTGCGAAACGGGCTGGAAATTCGTCTGGCAACAAGAAGCGCTAGTGGTTGAATAATTTAAGGTATGGTTGCTTGTACCATATGCAGCATAATGATCCACCACTTAATTTTTCAACCAATTACTTTAGCAGGCTTTTCTTTTGGCGGCAAATTCCTTCTCGCTTTGCCCCCACAAGCCTGCGGCCTACCACAGACAGCCCACGGCGACCAGCAATCCATGAGCCACTCGCAGCTGCTGGGTTCTGTAGAACTGAGGGATGTACAGGGTAACTCCCACCGCAAAAGGGATTCCCGTCCACTTCGAATTGCTGCCAGATCTCCAGACCACGCTGGCCGCTGTGGTTGCGGCAGCGGCGAGCAGCATCAGCCCTAAAACGAACATTACCAGGCCCGTTTAGCGACCTGCCCCGCGTTTCTTAGCGGGGTTTGCGCAGCACATGTCCGGTGCACGTAGTGTTGGGCGCTGACCAGCTTAGGAGCCCATTCACCCATCAAAATAATTGTGCTACCTCGAGCTCAGAATGATCCTGTTTTGACTTCTCCCGCACGTTTGAAATTAGCTGTAATTACTCCACTTGGTAAAGATTTAGATTCAACCAATGCATAGGATGCAGGAATGGTACCTTTATCAAACAAGCGTTTTCCTACACCGAGTGTCACAGGAAATATTTTGAGCCAAAATTCATCTACCAAATCATGCTCCAATAACGTCTGAATGAGATTGCCACTACCATGCACTTGTAATTCAGGGCCATCTTGTTGTTTGAGCTTTTTTATTTCCTTTACAACGTCACCACTTAAAAAGACCGACTTCCTCCACTCGTGTGCTGTAAGTGTATTCGAAGCAACATACTTTGTTGCTTTGTTGATGCCAGCTCCTTCATCTTCATGATGTGGCCAATATGCTGCAAATATCTCAAAAGTTTTTCTACCTAACAATAAATCAAAGGGGCGATCCATCTGCTCAGTCATTACTTTGCCTAAAGAATCATCAAAAAATGGAACTGTCCATCCACCATACTTGAAATTGCCGCTGTCATCCTCACCTGGACCACCAGGTGCCTGCATAACGCCATCAAGTGAAATAAAAGTTAAAACAATGATTTTTCTCATGGTCGATTCCTTTTGTAGTCAGTCGAGCAGTTGTATCATAACTCAGCAAAAGGGGACTGTCTTGTATTAAAACGACAGCTATTCTGGCCGGCTCAGCCGGGCGATTTGAGCAGGCGTTACTTCGATGAAGTGCTTAAGCGATCTTGTCAGTTGCGGCTGATCATAATAGCCAGCCTGACCCACAGTGTCCAGGATCGAGACGCCCTGCTCTAAGAGCGCCGTCGCATATCGGGCGCGTTCGATTAGACGAACGGCGCAATGGGTCAACCCGGTTGCTCGCAGGAAATGCCGTTGTACGGAGCGTAATGAAACTTCTTTCAGCTGACCGTTTAACGCAGCCTCGATGACGGGGTCGCGCACGAGCAGTTTGTCCCGCACAAGCCGTTTGACGAACGCCTCTGCATTTTCATAATCAGGAAATTGCCGCGCAGAGCCATTCAGCCAGAACGATTTGCTCGAAGCCTCCGGCAGGGTCACATCCCATCTATCACGTAAAATTCTTGGCGGCAGGTGGGGCAAATAGGTGCCGAGTTTAAACGTGATACCGAACCACTCAGCATCCGTAGGAAAGTCTGCAAGCGTCGCTGTCGTCTCTGGTCCGCGTACCGTGAGGATGGTCTTCCCCTCGTATCTCATCACGACCATCTCCCAATGGATGGCCGCAATAGAGGTAAAAGAGCCGGCGCACTCGCTGTGAGCACGCCAGACTGTTTTGATGAAAGGTGAGTCAGATGGCCTTTCTTCGAGGATAAGGTTCATGCTTCTACAACCTATAAATCAGCATCCGAGGCGCGGAAAATGCCGCCAGGGACGGACTCGAAGGCAGAGCGTGCGCTTGAATGATTGCATCCCTGCACTGTGAACTATTCTTTTCAACCTTCGAGCAGCTTTTTTAACCCGTCAAGTACCATTTTCCAATTCTCCCCGGATCGGTTTGCTTCTTCTTGGGAGTTGTTGTTGTCTTGGGTAATGGTCAGTCTTGTTCCATTGCCTTCGGTGGACAATTCATAGCGAACGGTTTGGTAGTTTTCGGGGATTTCGGGCCGCCCTGAGAAGGCGCTCCAGTAGCTGCAGACCAGCAGCCTTCCTGGCTCTACTTCCAGGACTTTTCCTTTGTCTTCATAAGCCTTTCCCTCCCAGATACCTTTGTAAGTTATGGGACTGCCTACCTGCCAATCGGTTGTCACTTCTGTGCCAAACAGATATTGCTTTATGAGGTCGGGCTTTGTGAGCGCCTCCCATACTTTTGATGTGGGAGTGTTGATGGTTATGAAGGTATTTGCCGTATAAGTTTTATTCATAATACTTTAGTCTCCTTTTATTTTTTAAGACCCTCTCTTGCCGGCGGGATGTTCTGATTGAGCCGGAACAGGTTGGTCGGGTCGTAGCGAGCCTTGATCGCGGTCAGCCGATCCCAAGTCGGGGTTGGATACGCTGCGCGGATTCGTGCCTCCCCCTCATTGCCCAGGAAGTTGACATAAGCACCGCCGTCATTCTGTCGTAATGCGGATGCAAAGTCTGTGACCAAGGCCTCGTGGGTCGCCTTCTCATCGGGCCGTTCATACAGCGCGGCGACGTTGACCATGATCCGCGAACCGCAGTGGGCGAACGCGGTGGCGTCACCAGGCACACGCGCCATGGCCCCACCCAGCACCCGGAGCTGCGCCACGGCCATCGACCCGGTCGATGCCTGAAGATGATCGAGGATCGTCTCAGCTACGGGGCGATCAATGGAGTCGACGAACATCGTGCGCCCCGCCGCGACCGGATGGTAACTACTCTCTTCGGGCGGATAAATTTCCGGGTATTGCATTGGACGCACCATGTCGGCGATCGGCGTGGCCAGCGCTCGGAACGGCGCGATGACGCCCTCACCGGCTCCGGCTTCCCCCGCGTAGACCAGCATCGCCATCACTACCGGCTTGCCATGGTCTTCGGTGGGCAAAAATGGCAGGGGTGGCGCGGTCATGACGTTGGCGATGGTCGATAGCTCATTTGGCGCGGCCTCCGCCTCTGCGATGAACGAGGCGATGACCTTGGGCGTCGCAGGCAAGATCAGCATGCCGCCTATGACCTTGTCCAGCTCGTGCAGCCGGAACTGGAGTCGGGTGGCGACGCCAAAGTTGCCGCCACCTCCGCGGATCGCCCAAAAGAGGTCCGGATGTGTCTTGGCGTCCGCGCGCAGCAATTGGCCGTCCGCGGTGGCGATGTCAGCAGCCAGCAGGTTGTCGATCGTCATTCCATACTTACGCACCAGGTAGCCAATGCCACCGCCGAGTGTGAGTCCTCCGATACCGACCGAGCCGGTGTCGCCGAAGCCGGTAGCGAGGCCGTGGGCAGCCGTAGCCGTCGTGTATTCGACGGCGGTCAATCCCGTCTCCGCCCATGCGGTGCGTTCCTTGATATCGATTTGCAGGGACTTCATGTTCGAAAGGTCCAGCACGAGTCCGCCCTCGGTTACGCTGTGGCCGGCAGTGCTGTGGCCGCCGCTTCGGACGGCTAGCTCCATCCCGGTCTCGCGCGCAATAGACACAACGCGGCAGACATCACCTGCATCCGTCACCCGCACAATGGCTGCTGGTCTACGGTCTATCCCGCCATAGAAGACGGAGCGCGCCCGGTCATAGCCTGCATCCTCGGGAGCGATCACACGTCCATTGAAGAGAGCGCGCAGCTCCGAGGTCGATGGGATGGCAAGGTTGGCCCTGCGAGAGGTTGCAAGTTTCTGGATGGTCATAATAATTCCCCCAATAGTTTAAGTCGCGTTAAATTCATAAGGGTGCCTTTCTCTTTTTTAGGGTATTTCGATAAATAATAGAACATTAGTTCTATTTCTAATATACCTCATTTGTCTCGAAAATTCAAGTTAAAAATTTGAGCGTTTCCTTAACATCCGGGGTTGGCGATATGAAGGAAAAAAGATTGGAGCCCCAATTTAACCCTTCTTATGGAACCAGAAGGAGGATTCGAATTAGATTCGGATCCCGAACGCTCCCCCGCCCAATTGGGATGCGAATCAAAGCGAAGCGTGCTGGCGGTTTGGTAGTTGAGACTTGCGGTTCAGCAATGGCGCTGGTCGGCGCGGAGATGCCGAGTGTTCGCCTGCAACTGGTGCATTTCCAGGCGAACCCGAATAGATTTAATTAACTCAGTGACCGACCAGGTCGAAGATCCCCAGAGGCACGGAGGGGAGACTTGCCGGGCTTGTAGCGGCAAAACTTATCTACCCACCGGTAAGAGATGAGTGGCGGGCAGAGGAAATACTTCCGGCATTTGCCATGCACGACCTGTCAGGGTATCGGGAATTTAACTTTGCTCATCTAGTCTATTAATAGTCCTTCTCAAAAGGTTTAAGTATTGAACGTAGGTAAGGGTATAAGTATACTTAACAAGGGTAATTAGACCTAAAACGCCTAATTCATCCATTTTAGAGGTGGATAAATTGAATTGATATGCTGCTTCCCTCAATTAGATTTATAAGGGCAAGGTATTTATTTATCCTGCGTCAGCTTTAAGCTAAAGCTAACGCTTTATTTGATTTTTTCTTTTCTTAGTGTTGGAAGAGGATCTTTAGAATGAACTTTCGTAGGCGCCACGCACCAAAGAGGACAATCAAAGGATCTAAGGTGCAGCATGAAAACATTCTTTAGGATATTTGAGATATCAAGGCGTGCCTGTTATAAAGTCTTTGTAGCATTAATGGTGCTTGTCAATTTAATGGCAACACCGGTTCAAATTCCGGCAAGCGCTGCAGGAACCAACTGCATTACCAGCAATCCAACTGGAGGGACATATACCGTCACTCCTTGCTTCACCAGCCCGACGGATGGCACAGTCTTAAGCGGGGATCAAACCGTTTCGGTTACGGTCGCATTGAAAGGACAAAATCCCGGCATTTCAAAACTCATCTTTTATTTGGACGGTCAATATTTAACAACAGTTTTCCAGAAACCATATAACCTGGTCCTGCCTTCGAAAAAGTGGAAAGATGGCAATCACGTGCTGGCGGTCGCTGCCACAATGAAGGATGGTTTCACCTCCCAACTCTCCGCGATCCCGCTGACCTTTAACAATGCCGTTGCTTTACCGTCTCTCTATAAAAATACAAACCTGCAAATAAATGGAGCCTCTCCTTTAATCATCCCTTTAAATCAAATAGGTTTATCCGGAGCGTCCCAATCTTCTTCAGATCACGTCATCGCTGCCGCCGGAGACATCGCTTGCGATCCTGCCAACACTGTCTTCAACAATGGCAATGGCGACCCCAATGCTTGTCGCCAGAAAGCGACCTCTGACTTGCTGGTAAACAGCAATTTATCAGCAGTTTTGGACCTGGGTGACAACCAATATTTCTGCGGCAGCTATCAGGCGTTCCTGCAGTCATACGATCTGAGTTGGGGCCGTGTAAAGTCAATTACCCATCCTGTCTTAGGCAATCACGAATTATTGACATCTGGCGACCCATCGGGGGCTCCCAGCACAAATTGCACCATTGATAACAATCATGCTGCTGGCTACTGGAACTATTTTGGTACTACCGGTGGTATTCCTCCCGTTCAGGCAGGACAGGCTGGAAGGGGCTATTATAGTTTCGACATTGGATCCTGGCATATCATAGCCTTGGATTCGGATTGTACTAATGCAGGAGGCTGCGGTACTAATTCTCCTGAAGGGGTATGGCTGCAGCAAGATCTTGCTGCTGATACGAAATTATGCACGCTGGCATACTGGCATGTACCCCTGTTTAGTTCAGGAACACGTGCATCACTTGATACAAAAGCGTTTTGGCAAATACTCTATACGAACGGCATTGATATCGTTTTGAATGGCCATGACCATATTTACGAACGGTTCGCCCCGCAGGATCCCAACGGCACGGCTGACCCTGTTCACGGCATCCGCGAGTTTATTGTAGGTACCGGCGGCGCCGACCATACATCACTAGGACCCTTAGCTGCGAACAGCGAAGTGCAAAACGTTGATACGTATGGAGTGCTCAAGCTGACGCTGCACTCGAACAGCGCTGATTGGCAATTCGTTCCAGAGGCAGGCAAGACCTTTACCGATTCCGGCACAACCGTGTGTCATGATACGGATAGAACGCCGCCCACAGCTCCAACTAATTTGACTGTGACGGTTGTGAACGCAGTTCAGGCGAATTTAGGCTGGACCGCCAGTACCGATAACGTCGGCGTGACCGGATATGGTATCTACCGCAATGGGATTCAGATCGGCACTTCTTCTGGAACATCATATTCAGATGGTACTTTGCAAGCCAATATGGGCTACAGTTACTACGTGGTCGCTTTCGATGCTGCATCTCATATTTCGCCCGGATCTAATACGGCGTTGATTCCCACCCCGCAGACTTCGATTGTTTTCAGTGATGGGTTTGAGAGCGGTAATTTGTCGCAATGGACACTCGTCCAAGGATTGGTGGTACAGCAGCAAGAAGTGGCCGATGGTATTTATGCGGCGCGAGGGACAAGTTCAGGGGGCACGGCAACTTATGCGCGCAAGCTGTTGACCACATCACAATCTGATCTCTACTATCGCATTCGGTTCAAGGTCGTCAGCCAAGGCGCAAATACGGTCAACTTAATGAAATTCCGCACTGCCTCAGATACGCCAATTCTGAGTGTGACTGTTACCAGCACCGGTTTGCTGAACTATCGGAACGAGGTAACAACTACCTCATACAATAGTTCCGTGATCGTCAGCAAGGGGAGCTGGCAGAACCTGCAGGTTCATGTGAAGATCGCTGGCACAGCCAGTCAAGTGGAGGTCTGGTACAACGATGCCCCGGTAAGTAGCTTGACCCGGACCGATTCACTCGGCACCAACCCAATTGGACGCTTGCAGTTGGGAGAGAACACAACCGGGTTGACTTATGATATCGCCTTCGACGATGTGACTGCAGCTCTCGGGTTCATCGTGGATTCCTCCCCTGCTCCTACCGCAACGCCAACGTTCACACCTACATTTACACCGACCTCCACTTCAACTCCTACATACACTCCAACAGCAACTTTAACTCCCACGGATACCCCGACCTCCACGTTGATCCCAACGGACACTCCGACAGCAACTTTAGCTCCTACGGATACACCGACCTCAACGTCGACTCCAACAGACCCGCCGACATCTACTCCAACCTCTACGTCGACCCCAACAGCCACTCCGACTTTCACGGCAAGCCCCACTGCCACTACAACGCAGTCTTCGGTCGTATTCAGCGATGGCTTTGAGAGCGGTGATCTGTCGCAGTGGACGCTCGTCCAAGGGTTGGTGGTCCAACAGGGAGAGGTAGCGAGCGGAAATTATG
>JBGQIO010000083.1:0-14724 GCA_041498515.1 Anaerolineae bacterium | reverse complement strand
TCTTTCTTGGAAAAGCCCGGATTGAGATATTCTAATTTGGCAAGGATGCGGCCCTCAAGTCCTCGCGTGAGGCGGGTGAGTTCCACAAGCGGAGTATTCCCAATCGCGCCTAAAACAGAAGCGAGTATGGAATCTTGTCGCGGGTTACCCATTACACCTCCTTATATTGGGCCATTGCAATAGTCATTTGCCCATTTCGAACATGATCCTGGTAGCGTTAACCAAACGAGCAACACTATCCGGAGCCAAATTGAAAGAAAAGATCGGTTCGATAAGCTCGACTTCAATTACGGACAACTGACCATTTACCCTAAATTGAACGGCAACCATAAAACCTTCGCCAACAAATTCAATTATCCCATCGCGGCGCGGATCAGGCTCTCACCCGCTTCGTCAGGTTTGCATAACAGTAGCAGCACCCCTCCTGGATTTTGGCACAAGAGACCACGTCCGTATTCCGGATATTCGAAATGAGAAGCCTGCCATGAAGAGGTTAGTCAGGAGCCTCTTTTCACGGAAAGCAAGGTGATGTCGTCGAACTGATCAGCGGCGCCAACAAACCGGTCCAACTCTTCCTCGATTTCTTTAAGAATTGTAACCGGCGAGGTACTTCGGTCTTTCAATAATTTGAGCATGGGCGCAGTACCGAAAGAGACATTAGCCTCATTGATGGCATCTGTAATACCGTCGGTAAATACAAGTATAACGTCGCTCTTTTCCATCGGAATCTCTTTGACCGAGAATCGAACATCCGGCATCAACCCAATTACCGGTCCGGTTGGCTGAAGCGCCGTGACCGCGCTACCGTTTTTCACCAACAGCGGAGGCTCATTCCCACAATTGATGTATGTGAGCATGCCGCCCTGGAGATCGAATATGCCGATGAAAACTGTGGCGAACATATTAGCATCACGATGCGTTTCAGCAATGTAGTTGTTCGTAAAGGAAATAACATGCCGAATGCGCTCGGAGGGCGTGAGACCGTGCGCACCTTTATCGTTAATAAAATAATCCGTGATCGAGGTTGCCCGGATGAGACTGCGAAAAAGCGTCATGAACAACGCCGCACCAACTCCCTTGTCACAAACATCCCCGATGACACAGACAAGGTTGCCATCGGGCAGTAGGAAAGCATCGTAAAAATCGCCTGCGACTTCGCGGGCGGCCTTGAAATAGGCAGCGATTTCCCAGCCGTTCACTTGCGGCAATTCGGAAGGCAGAAAACCCATCTGGATCTCGCGGCCGATCTCCAGTTCGCGCTCCAAGCCCTGCAGATAAAGTTGTTGGATGTCGCCTAGACGTTTCTTTTCCAAACTGGATGAAATGCGGGCACGTAGGAGGACAGGCTCAAAGGGTTTGGGGAGGTAATCTTCAGCGCCCAATTCGATACCTCTCACGACGCTTCGCAAATCGTTGTTCGCCGAGATAACGATTACGGGAATATCCCGTGTGGAGGGATCAGCCTTGAGTTTCCGAAGCACTTCAAATCCGTCCATAACCGGCATCATAATGTCCAGCAACACCAGGTCAGGCACTTCATTTTGCACTTTATTGAGAGCCTCCTGCCCATTTACAGCGGAAATAGTCTCGTATTGTAAATCTTCGAGTTCCTGTTCGAGGTAATCTGTATTGTAGGGTTCATCGTCCACAATGAGGATTTTAGGATGGTTCATCACGTGTCAACCTAAATACTCTTTCAACTTCTTCATCAGCAGGTCTTCATCCACCGGCTTGGTCAAGTAATCGGAGCAGCCTGCCGCTTTGGCCGTCTCGGCGTCACCGCTCATGGCATTGGCAGACAAACCAATGATGGGCAGCGATTGAAATTTCTTGCGAATGTTGCGTGTCGCTTCGTAGCCATCCATGCCAGGCAGTGATATGTCCATCAAAATCAGGTCCGGTTTGTTCTGTTCGGTGAGGGCTATGCCCTGTGCACCATCTTTGGCAAAGAGCAGGTTGTAATCGTCTTCAAGAAGTTGAGTGAGCAGGTCAATGTTGAGTTCAATGTCTTCGACAATCAGGATGGTTTTCAACGGAGCCTCCTCCTATTTTTTCAGCACGTTGTTGATCATTTCAACCAATTTCTCACCCTGGAAGCCCTGTTTTTTCATGACCAGGGCAACGGTTTTTTTCAGCTTGGTAGATTCAGACCTGGTCAATTCTTTGGCGCTGATGACGATGATGGGAAGATCGCGCGTCTGGGGGTTGGCGCGCAACTTTTCAATGACACCGAATCCATCGAGGCGCGGCATGATAATGTCTAATAAAATGATGTCGGGACGGTTCGCTTCCACCGCTTGAAGACAAGCTGCTCCATCCAATGCGGCATCCACCATGAAGTCTGATTCCGGCAGCGACTGGCGGAGCATGTCTGCGATATTGGGATCATCATCCACCACGAGAACGTGTTTTTGCTTACGGGCTGTTGAGACTGTCAACCGGTCGAGTGCATCCCTGACGGTGGCGGGATCGAGCGGTTTGAGCAGGTATGCCGATGCGCCCAGCCGGAAGCCTCGGGCCTTATTGTCAACGATGGTAAGCAGGATGACGGGGATATTGGTCGTGGCCGGGTCCTCTTTCAAGTCGTGGAGAATCTGCCAGCCGTCCGCCCCAGGCATGATGATATCAAGCAGGATGGCTCGTGGTTGTTGTTCGCGTGCCAAACGCAACCCATCTTGACCATTACGCGTGCCTATGATGTCATATTCCTGCTGGCTGAGATTCTCTTGCAGGAGGTAGACGGCGTCGGGGTCGTCATCAATGACAAGGAGGCGCTTTTTGGCCGCGTCGGGACCGGGATGTTGATCCCACTGAGATGAAGTGGAAACATCCGGGGCTGGCCCGGGTTTACTACCAACCTGGATCGGGATCACGAGGGTGAACGTCGAGCCTTTGCCGGGCTCACTGTCGACAGTCAAATCCCCGCCGATCAGACGAGCCAGGTTACGGCTGATGGCGAGTCCCAGACCCGTACCGCCGTATTGCCGCGTGGTGCTGCTATCGGCCTGCTGGAATTCCTGGAAGATGCGCGGCAGGGCTTCTTCACTGATACCAATACCGGTGTCGCTGACTGAAATTCGCAGCATTGCCTCCCCGTAACGGTGTGTCGCCAGGAGTATTTTGCCTTTGTGCGTAAACTTGGCGGCGTTGCTCAAGAGGTTGAGAATGATCTGCCTGATTTTTTCCTGATCGGAATAAATAGTAATGAGGCTCTCATCCAAATGTTTTTCCAACACCACATTCGGACGAAGCAAGGGCTGGGCGGTGTCAGCACACAAATCAATCAGGGCATTGATCCTGAAGTTAGAGGCCTGCACATCCATCCGGCCGGCTTCGATCTTAGAGATATCCAGCACGGTGTTAATAAGGTTGAGCAGGTGCTCTGCGCTGGTAAGGACTTTATCGAGATTTTCGGTTTGTTTTTCGGGGAGCAGGCCCTCGGCTTTGCGCCGGACGATGCGTGTGAAGCCGATGATGGCATTGAGCGGTGTGCGCAGCTCGTGGCTCATGTTGGCAAGGAAGGCGCTCTTTTCTTCGTTGGCAGCGATAGCTTCCTGGCGGGCACGCTGCAGTTCCGTGATGTCGTGGTAGATCGCAATGCCGCCGACGCTTTTTCCCGCGACCGTAACAGGAACACCGGAGAGTTCGACATCCACTAAAGATCCATCTTTGCGGTTGCGCTGTGTGAAAGCATGGAAGGGCTCACTCGCTGCTTTATACCCTACCCTCGAAAAATCTACGGCTTCCCGGTGTAGGTCTTCCCTTTTAGCGACAAGGTCATCAAGGTTGTGTCCAACGGTTTCTCTTTGACTGTACCCGAATAATTTCTCAGCGGCAGGGTTCCAGGATACCACGCTTGTCTCATTATCAATTGTCACAACTGCTACAGGGTTATTTTGGAACAGCGCTTCGAAATACTCCTTTCGACGCTTGATTTCATCGAAGAGGCGGGCGTTCTGTAATACAACACCCACGTTTGCCGTGATGGTGCTGAGCAATCGCTGATCGTCTTCGCTAAAGACGTTTTCTTGTTCCGTACTCTGCACGCTCACTACGCCGATCGCCTGGCCGCTAACGAAGATCGGCACGCCGAGGTAGGACCGCGCAGCCTCGCCGGCTGGCGTCGCACCCAGCTCCGCGTGACGTTCCATAACATCTTTATTGATGAGCAGGGGACTGCCTGTTTCAATGATCTTACTGCTGAGGCCCTTTCCGAGAAGCGAAGGCTCAAGGTGCTGGCCGAATTCATAAGGGTAGCTGATTATGTTGGTTTCCTGGTCGAGTATGGATACGTAGGCGATATCCGCCTTGAAGGTGGATCGGATTTGTTCGCCGACGAGCTCGATCAGCGCATTGAGGTCGAGTTCGCCTGCCAGAGCATTGCTTACCGTGTTGATCGTGGCAAGTTCAGAGGCGCGACGCTGGGTCTCGTCGAAGAGACGGGCGTTTTCAAGCGCCACGCTCATGGAGTTGGCTAGTGTTTGCAGGAGACGAACGTCTGATTCTGAATAAGCATTTTCGTGATCTGAATTTTGAAGGTTAATTCCGCCAATCACCTCGTTCCCAACGATGATCGGCACACCCAGCCACGATTTCGTAGGCCAGTCATCATCTTCATCTTCAAAGTCAATCATGACGGTGCCAAGCTCTTCGCTTCGACGAGTGAAATCAGTATTGATAAGGAGAGGCTCGCGAGTTGTAAAAACAATGTTTACGAGGCCTCGCCCCAAAGGAAATTCTCCCGAAAAACGTTTTCCTTTACCGGTATCATATATATAGGGTATGCGAAGCATATTGTGTTCACGGTCAATTAAGCCGATGAGCACGTACTCTTTTGGAAAGATCTCGCGGATCTTGTCACCGACCGCATAAATTACGCCTAGAAAATCAAGTTTGGACGCCAGAGCCATTTGAACAGTATTGATAATGGCGAGTTCCTGCGCACGCTGTTCGGTCTCTTTGAGCAGGCGCTGGGTTTCGTCAAACAAGCGCGCATTCTCGAGCGCGACGCTCATCGACGAGGCAAGCGTTGTGAGAAGAGCGACATCCGATTCGGAATAGGCATTTTCACGTTCATAGTTTCCGATGAAAATTAATCCCGTGGCTTCATTACCAACTGTGGTAGGTACGGCCAGCAAAGACTTCATTCTCTCTGGTTGTCCTTGTCCCGGCAATGGTTGGGAACCAATTTCATCAAGACGCTGTTGCATCTCAGTGTTAGCCACAAATAACTGCCGGGTTTCAATTACATATTGCGAGAGTCCTCGCTCTAGTGGTCCTGACTCGATAAAGAGACGTTCACCATTATCAAGCACGTAAGAATATTGGAGCAGATTTTTTGCACGATCGTAGAAGCGGATATGGACTGTTTGTGTATCGAAGATCTCGCTGATCTTGTTGCCGACTAGATCGTAGATCGCCTGCATCTTCAACTTGGACGCCAGGCCTTCCTGCACGCTATTAATGATAGCCAGTTCGGCGGCTCGCTGTTCAGTCTCACGGAGCAGGCGGCTGGTTTCGTTAAACAGCCGCACGTTTTCCATTGCGATCGCAGCCTGATTAGCGAATGTGGTGACCAGATCGATTTCGCGTTTATCGAAAGAGTCTACCTGGCGCCGTACGACTGATAAATAACCCAATACTTCAGATTCTCTCATGATCGGAACGCCCAGCACAGTACGATAACCGATCGCTGCTTGAGCGCCAGACTGCTCTCCATAGGTGTATTCAGTATCTGCCAACACATCTTCGACTTGAATGGTTCGCCGCTCCAGTGCAACCCGCCCGGCGACGGAGGAGCGATCTAAACGCGGAGGATTCTTCCTGATTATTTCTGCGTGATCATCCGGCAATCCCGCGTATGCTTCCAAAGAAAATATCTCTCCGTAAAGTTGGTAGAGGATACCGAAACTTGCTCCGCATAAATGAGTTGCGTTTTCAACGATCACATTCATCACAGGTTGAACGTCTGTTGGTGAACCGGCGATCACCTGCAGAATTTGGCTGGTGGCGGTCTGCTGTTCAAGCGCTTCTGTGATTTCGCGATTGCGGGTTTGTAATTCATTGAAAAGGCGAACGTTCTCGATCGCGATAACGGCCTGATCTGCAAAGACTTTGAGCAGGTTAATTTTTTCTTCGCTGAAGGGCCCTATTTCCGCCTTGCTGACACCGATCGAGCCAATTGCCTGCTGCTCGCGCATCATCGGAACGACCAATAGACTATTGAAGCCGACCGATTTGGCGTACAGATGAGTTACCTCCGGCAGGCTGGGGTCGTTTAGCACATCGGGAATGTTGAGAATCGACCGATCGATGATGGCGCGGGAGGATACGCTCGAATCACGTGTCAATGGGCGCGGATACGAACTGCGGGTTTCCTCCAATGCCTTTTGGGAAAAATTAATCTCCGCGACTTCGTCGATCGTTTTACCGTCGGTAAGGTAGACCGAGCAGGCGAGTCCGTTGCACAACTTGATCGAGTGCTCGGCTATCACTTGCATGATTGGCTGAACGTCGGTTGGGGAACCTGCAATGACACTCAATATATCGCTGGTGGCGGTCTGTTGTTCGAGGGCTTCGGTGATCTCCCGATTGCTTCTCTGCACCTCACCGAACAGGTGCGCGTTTTCAAGCGCGACACTCATTGAGTTCGCGAGAGTTTGAAGCAGGTGCACATCCGATTCTGTAAAGGTATTCTCCCGATCTATATTTTGGAGCATAATTGCTCCCTTAAGTTCGCCCTTTATCATCAATGGAACATACAGTAAAGATTTAGGCATCTCGCCGGCCGCCAACACGAAGTCTGGGTCGATCTCTTCGAGCCAGTTTCGCACATTATTGTTAACCAACCACATCTGCTGGTTGCGAATGATATACGCCCATACTTTATTAATCGGGTGCGGATCAATGTAGAACCTTTGCCCCTTCTCAACACTATAATTACTGTAAATCAGATTCTTCTCGTGATCGAACGTGACAAGCATCACGGTTTGTGCATCGAAAATCTTCTGGATCTTTTCGCCGACCAAATCGTATATGACTTGCATATCCAGCTTAGAAGCCAGGCCTTCTTGCACAGCGTTGATGATGGCCAGTTCCGCTGCGCGTTGTTGCTCAGCTTCAAAGAGGCGCGCATTCTCGATAGCCACACCCATATTGGATGAAAGCGTTTGCAGGAGGCGCAAATTATTATCGTCAAATGAATTTGGCTTGTAACTTTGCACATCTACCACGCCCACAACTCGATCTTCGACTAGGATTGGAACGCCCAAATACGATTGAGCCTCTTCACTACCAGCAGGTGCAACAGAATAAGTGATTGGGCCATGCTCATTCAATTCCTCCACATTATTGAGCAGTAGCGGCTGACGGGAAATAATTACTTTCGAGGTCATTCCTTCTCCCAACAGCCAGGGCGGTTCGGAATCATAATATTGATCACCGCAAAAACTGTAGGCAGAATGTATTAGTTTCGTTTGAGCGTCGAACAATTGAATGTCGACAATTTCCGCTCTGAAAATTTCGCACACTTTATCGCCAACGATGCGCGTAACGGTCTTGACATCCAGTGTCTTTGCCATGGCCTCGCCTACACTGTTGAGGATGGCCAATTCGGCATTGCGCTGGCGCGTTTCTTCCAGGGCGCGGGCACGCGTCAACGCTGTGGAAATGTGCTGGGCAACGAAGTTCAGGACTTCAATATCCTGCAAGGTGTATTTGATTTCCTCCTTGTAACTTTGCACCAGCAATACACCTATAGTTTTGCCATCGGTCTTGAGAGGGATAGCAATCCCATCTGAGAAGGTGCCAATCATCTCAGCCTCTCCTCGTCGCATCGCAGCCTGGAAACTGCCATCAGCATCGGCGAGTGTTTTGCCATGCCGCAAAACCCATCCTGTCGCGCCATGATGATCCACCAAGCGTATGGGCGGCGGTTTAATATCTACTGAATCGATGTAATAAGGCCAAGTGATCAGATCTCTCTGTGAGTCGTACAATGCGATGAAGTAGTTCCCTGCGTACATCAACTCACCGACGATGCGGTGCAGGGTCGCGTAAAAGTCCTGCATATCCGTCACGGAACTGGCCGCGTCTGCTATCTGATACAGTGCTGTCTGAACTTTCGCCGCACGCTGATATTCCGCCTCGCGCTGGACGAGATCGTGCCTGAGTCTTAATAGTTCATTATCTGGTTTTAGCGATTGATCTGTCATACCCGAAACCTCTAATATTGTTTTAGGTCAGTGTACGGTTTTGTAACAGATGAGTCAATAGATATACGGACAAATAATGCAAAAAAACACAAACAACCCGACAACTACCTTCTTAACGTTATAACGATCCAAAATATTTCGCCTTTTTGATACGCGGAAACAATGTATGCAAATTCAATGATTGTAATTAACATGCTGCCAAAATGTCATTCCTGCGGAGTGCTAATCTCCCATACGTAACTCCCCACCGCCTCCTCGTCTTCGGTCTACTGAAGGTGCATTGCCCTCACCGGCGCAAGAAGCGCTAGTGCAAGCAATCACTTTAGTTGATTTCATCCACCAGGTTCATCCGCGCTGTCTTTGAAGAGCACTTTGCAATAATATTTTTACCACTGCCGTGACTGCGCTCAAGTATCGATAGAAAACTGGGGACGAAGGTTTTAAATTTTCAAACAGAGCATAACCGCATACTTGACATTACAAAAAACACACATTAAAATAACAAGAACGAACATAAATATGTTTTGTTTCCAGTTGATTTCAATCAATATCGGGCAATATAATAATAAGGACGACTGAAGATTGGCATACTATCCGCGGATAGTATGCCAATCTTCAGTCAGGTTGAATCTATAGGCTTTAAGAGCGTTGAAAGCTCATGTTTTTTCGAAGGAATGCTATAAGTTCTTGTGATTGCGACGCAGCTGCAAACCCCAAGGATGCAGTCCATTGCTTTCCAAAGGTGCTTCCCACAGGGTTTTAACTTTGCAGGTCTTCCATAAGATCAGATCATGTGCTTTCTGCATGAGAAAGAGGTGATCATCGAGATAAGAAAATAGAGAGATGATAATGCGTCAAAACGAACCAGGTGGGTGTCATAAATCGTAAATGCTAGGCCTGATTAGAAAAGAGGAGATTGAAATGAAAAAAACAATTCAGACAGTAGTCAGTTTGATTATTGCGATATCAACGCTGCTAATTTCATCTGGCTGTGCTCCGGCGGCGCAACAACCCGCGACGCAACCTGTGAAATTATCTATCTGGATAAACGGGCGGGACAGCTTCATCGGACCCAGTGAACAGAAGATGGCTCAAGACCAGTGGTATATATCGCAAGCCTTTAAACGTTTTGAAGCGGCAAATCCCGGCGTTACGATTGATTTAACAGTATCTGCCGACGCACTGCAGGCACATCAAACATTTAGAACCGCAGGTCTAGCCGGGAATGCCCCTGATATTGCGAACCTGTGGGCAGGATCGTTCATCTTTGCCCTTCGGGATGTAACCCAAGACATCAAGCAGTACATACCCCAGGATGATCTCACCAGCATAAACGGCTGGGACACTGTGACCCTGGATTTCAAGCAAGGCAATCCGATCATCGGCTATCCGGTACCGAATAACCAGGTATGTTTCTTCCTGTACAACAAGAAGATCATCAAGGACAGCGGCCTGGATTTTGAGAATAACCCACCGCGAACGATCGACGATTTTATGGCGGACATGCAGAAGATCAAGGACAAAGGATACCAGCCCATGGCTGCTGATGAGGGCCAAGGCTACGTATACAACTTCTTCTATATCGCCGCCTACTGGTGGGTGCAGCAAAATGGTCTGGATCCGATCCTTGCCGAGGATCAGGGCAAGGCGAATTTTGCCGATGATCAGGCCCTTCTGAAGACATTGACGGTCTACCAGGAGCTCTGGTCCAAGGGTTATCTGAATCAGGATGCGGCAACCTCGGCGGATTCGCAGAACAAGTTCTTTGCGGGTCAGGTTGCACTATTTCCCAACGGTTCATTTGGCGTATTGGATGCCCAGAACGCATTGGGGGTGGACAACGTAGGGGCGATACTACCGCCCGACATTTCCGCCGATGCCAAGATCAAGAACAGCCTTATCGGCGGGCCTGGCCAAAGCATGGTGGTGTCCAAGAATTCCACGCATCCGGAGCTGGACGTTAAGCTGATGTCTTTCCTTAACTCAAAAGATGAATTCCTAAAGTTCAGCAAGGTCCAGACGATAATGCCCGTCCGGAAGGATGTTACTGCCGCCGACCTTGGCATCCAGCCCGGCTCCATTGCGGCTAAGATGTTCGGATGGAGTCAGAACTATGTGTTCTGGGTAGACAACGAGCTTTCAGGACCGGTGGTCGATGATTTCAACAAGCTGCTACCGCTCGTTCTGACCGGGAAGATGACGCCGCAGGCGTTCGCCCAGCAGGTTGACAAGGATAAGACACAGAAATAGCATACGTGAATTGCCCATGGGGTACTCCCAATCAGAGAGGGGTACCCCAAGGCGATTCGCCGCGTCAGGCATCTGAAGTGGCACTGAAATGCCCTTAACGGTGAGGGGTAGCGGTTGGCGGCTGATCTGCGCGAATGAGGGAGCCCAACAGTGGCGACGAACCCTTCGCGAGCCTGCAATGACGTATCCTATTGTGTCTTTGAGACGCGCTCCGGGCAAATTGAATTAGCAAACTATGAAGGCTTTTGCAGGCTCCAATTTTCGTCGAACGAAGGCGGTACAGGGTATTCTATCCATCCTTCCAACGATCGTAATTTTGATATTCATACGTTTTTACCCGATTGCCGAAGCGATTTATCGCAGCTTCACGGATTGGAATGGGCTGTACCGAAACAACTGGATCGGCCTGCAGAACTACATAGACATTTTCACTAACAGCCCTTTCTGGACACTTCTCAGAAATAGTTTCGTGCTGTTGATTAGCGTTCCTCTCCAGATCTTTATCGGCCTCATAGTGGCGGTATTGCTTTATGAAGAAGTCTCGGGCTGGCGGTTCTTTCGGGCGATCGTATACGTCCCCCAGATCATCTCGGCGGTCATCATCGGATACCTATTCCGCATCGCCTTCGGGCTTGACGGGCCGGTCAATCTTGTCCTGCGCAACATCGGTCTGCAGTTCCTTGCGGGTGAATGGCTCGGCAACAGCGCTACTGCCTTATTCGTTTTAGTATTCTGCCTCACCTGGTTTTCCGTTGGCTGGCAGGCGATCGTCATTCTGGGAGGCATGGCGAAACTATCGCCGTCCATCCTGGAGTCGGCAAGCTTGGATGGGGCTGATTTCTGGCAAAAGACCTTCCTTGTCATTGTCCCCATGATTGCCCGAACGATTGAATATGGTGCAATCATGTCGATCGTGTGGACGTTTACCGGCACCTTCGCGTTCATCTACTCCGTTACATATGGCGGCCCCGGATATGAAACTTCAACCATCGACTACATGATCTACACCAAGTTCTACCAGGCCAGTGCCAATTACGGCTTTGCCACAGCGCTCGCGGTGATCCTGTTGGTGATCATCCTTGTGCTTACATTTGGTGAAATGACATTTACCAACAAGGTTAGCGAATGGGAATGAAGAGCCGCGGACTATGAGCAGGATCAATACCTCCCTTACACGGATCGTGATCTTCGCGACACTGCTGGTGCTTTCCGTTTCCAATCTTTACCCATTGCTGTTCATGCTGCTGAACTCTTTCAAATCCCGCGCTGCCTACCAGACAAGCCCCTTTGGCCTTCCGGACTTAAGGCAGCTCGCCTGGGGCAATTATGTGACGATGATCAGTCAGTTCAAGATATTGAACCTGTTTAAAAATACACTGATCATCTCCGTCTTTACCATCCTCTTTCTTCTGATATTTGGAATCATTGCCAGTTATGCGTTTGCAAAGCTCAATTTCATGGGGAAGGACATACTTTATTTCCTTATTATTTCGAGCATGTTCGTCCCCGTTCAGGTGACCATCATACCGATCTACATGTTGTTTTCGAGGATTCATCTGGTCAACACGTACTGGGCGGTCATCCTGACCTACCTTGGAATGTTCCTGTCAGAGACCATCCTGCTAATGACGTCTGCGTTCCGAGGCATCCCAGATGAAATGATCGAAGCAGCCGAACTGGACGGTGCAGGGTATTTCGACACCTTGCGTTATGTCATCGTGCCCATGGGCAGCCCGGCTATCATCCTTTGCCTGATCTATTACTTCATTGTGACCTGGAACGATCTATTCACGCCCATGATCCTGCTGACGGACATGGACCTGCGTACAGTGATGGTTGCTCTTGCTTCGCTTATATCCCGTTATAGCGGAGATCCCACATTACAATTTGCAGGGTTAGTCCTGGCTGCAATTCCAGCAATATTGGTTTATGCGATTTTCCAAAATTACATCATCAAGGGTATAGGCGAGGGATCCACAAGATAACAAATGGTGTTGGGAAAGGCGATAAATTGAAAGTAACGATCATAGAAGGAGATTTTTATGTCCACAACCGGTGAAAGTGTTCGCCTGGCAAGGTTATTCTCGGGTGGCAAAAATGTAGTGGTCGTGGCTGTCGACCACGGCCTGTACTTTGGACCCTTACCCGGCATGATCAACCTGCCAATGGTCATCGATAAGATCGCCGAGGCAGATGCGATATTGTTTGGCCCGGCCATGCCGTCTTATTGCCGGTCTGTTTTTTCACACCGCGGCGCTCCTCAGCTGGTCATTCGGCTCAACTGGGCACCCAATTATGCGGCTCAATGGAACTATCATCATTCCCATAGTGTGCGGATGGTCTCAGTGGCGGAAGCCGTTGGCCAAGGAGCCGATCTGGTGATGGGCAGCCTGACCATGAAAAACCCTGATGAAAAAGAAGATGCGAATAATGTGGAAATCTTTTCATCCTGTGTTTCCGAAAAACGCGTTCTCGGGATTCCGATTGTAGGCGAGTTTTACCCCACCGGAGGAGACGATCGAACTCAGGAAGAAATGCAGGAGGAGGTTTTCATCGGCTGCCGGATGATCGCCGAATTGGGAGCCGACCTGGTAAAGACGTTTTACACCGGAAAACGTTTTTCGGAGATCGTTGAAGCAACTCCAGTCCCAATTTTGGCGCTGGGAGCAAAGAAGCTGCCCAGGGAAAGTGATGCGCTCAAATTAGCGGCGGATGCGGTCCGTGATGGCGCCAAAGGGATCGTATTTGGCAGGAACGTTCTTCAGTCCAAAGATCCCAAACGCCTCCTGGATGCCTTGAAAGAGGTGGTAAAGGAATATAAAGCACCCGACGTTGTCGCCAAAACCTTTAAGATAGAGTAATTGATGGAATTGTTACTTGGAATTGATGCGGGCTCAACTTCCATAAAGGCGGGACTATTCAGTCCCGATGGTAAATGCCTGGCGCTGTCAAGGAAAGAATATCAATTATCCACACCACAAGCCAGCCGGGCTGAACTGGATCCAGAGATATACTGGCAAGCCTGTGTAGCCACTACGAAAAGTGTTCTTCATCAGGCGAATGTAGACTCCCAGGGTGTGGTTGCTTTGTCAGTTTCGAGCCAGGGTGAGACATTGATTGTCCTGGATTCCACCGGCAGGGGGATCTATCCAGCCATCGTCTGGCTGGACAATCGTGCTACTCTTGAAGCCAATGCATTGGCCAAGAAATTTTCCCGAGACGTCTACCGGGTGACGGGGATTCCAGAAATCATCCCGACCTGGACCGCCTGCAAAATTCTGTGGCTGAAGCTTAACGAACCTAAAATATTTGCGCACGCAGAGAAGTTCTTGCTTGTGCAAGATTATTTGATCTATCGATTAACGGGTGAGTATGTAACAAACAGCTCCATTGCGTGTACCACACTTTATTTCGATATTATAAACAACCGTTGGTGGCAGCCTATTTTGGATGAAATCGGTATTGGCATCAATGACCTGCCCAACCTGGTTCCACCTGGAACGGTGGCAGGCCATCTTTCCGAAGATGCTTCCAGGCAAATTGGGCTTCCTCAAACGACGAAAGTCATTGCAGGCGGAATGGACCAGTCGGTCGGAGCGATCGGCGCAGGGAATATCCAACCTGGAATTGTGTCTGAAACAACCGGTGCGGCCCTGACGATCCAAGCGACGATCCTTTCGCCCGGTATGGATAAAAACCAGATAGTCCCGGTCTATTCGCACAGCGTTCCGGGCCGTTATCTCTTCGTACCTGTCTGTCCAACCGCGGGGATGGCGTACAAATGGTTCAGGGACACGTTTGCGACGCCGGAAATAGCACAAGCTGCGAAAGAAGACATCGATTCTTATGATTTGCTCAATTTGCTGGCAGCGGAAGCTCCACCAGGCTGCGATGGATTGGTGATGCTGCCTCACCTAATGGGAGCCTTCAGTCCCCATCCGAACCCGGAGGCACGCGGGTCATTCACAGGCTTCACCCTAAGTCACAATCGGAGCCACTTTGCGCGGGCCATCCTGGAGGGAGTGGCATTCCTATTGAAGCTCAATTTGGATTTTGTGCAGCAGGCTGGCGTAGAAGTAAAAGAGATCCGATCCACCGGCGGAGGAGCACGAAGTCCCCTTTGGAATCAGATTAAGGCGAATGTGAGCAATCTGCCGGTCATTACCCTGCACAACGAAGAAACAGCATTGTTGGGCAATGCGATCCTGGCAGGTGTCGCCAGCGGCATTTTCCAAACTATCGATGAGGGTTGTACGAGCAT
>JBGQIO010000082.1:0-14873 GCA_041498515.1 Anaerolineae bacterium | reverse complement strand
TGGCCTCCAAAGCTAAACATAAATGCAGCCAACGCTAACCCAATAAGCCACAAGGATAAATAATAATAGCGAAGGAAATTAATCCGTTTATTAATTAATTTTGTAGAAAATGTGTAGATTAAAAGAAACGTCAATGGCGAGCTTCAGCACATTGCCACCCAGGAACAATAATCGAACAACACAGCCATCCGGAAGAATTTCGTGACGCAACTGTACGAGGCTATGCCGGATCATCAATAGGGGATCTCGATATTTGCTCATTTTGTGCACTACCCAACTAGCACGTCCTTTCATTAATAATAAGTCGGGTCAGTCTGATTTCATGGTGCACGCAGTTATACTCAGCTTTGGATGGAGCAGAAATTTTCGGCTGTCATTTATAAACAGGGCATCAACCCTTGTGTTGATGTTCCGGAACGGGTAAGCCAGGTTTTTCAAAGAACAGGATATATCCCGGTAAGGGGTACGCTGAATACACATCCATTTCAAGCAACTTTGGTGCCGGTCCGGAATGGTAAATACCGTTTGTATATCAACGGCAAAATGCGAAAACAAGCCGGAGTGGATGTTGGGGATGAAATAAAGATCGAACTGGAATACGATACTCAAAAAAGGACGATCCCCATACCCCGGGCATTTGAACAGGCTTTGAAACAAAATCCGAAAGCGCGAAGCGAGTTTGAACGATTGACCACATCGCGGCGGAAGGATATTTTGTTGTATATGAATGCCTTGAAGAAACCAGAGTCTTTACAAAAGGTGATCGACAGGGTGATGAAGAGTTTAATGGCAAAGAAATAAAGTGAGTAATGCGAGAAGAGATCGTGAAACCGGAATTAAGGCGATGACCAACAAGACGGAATCATTGAACAAATCAAGTCACGTATGGGAAACCTGAGAATGAAACGATTGGTCATCCTGGGTTGGTTATTAATAGCTGCTTGCGGCTGCTCACCCGCACCGGGCTGCAGCGCCTGGCCCGGTGCCGGGCAATGCACGCGTATCCTTTTTATAGGGAACAGCTACACTTATGTAAATGATCTGCCCAGCATGTTCGCCGAATTGGCCGGCGCCGGCGGGCATGGGGTTGAGACTGGAATAGAGGCCACGGGCAGCTGGACGTTATCCAATCACGCCGCCTCCCCTGCGACGCTCGATAAATTAAATTCGTCGAAGTGGAATTATGTGGTCTTGCAAGAGCAAAGCCAAATCCCTGCAAGCGAGCAATCCCGAACCCAGCAAATGTACCCGGCGGCGCGCGTGCTTGTACGCAAAATCAGAGCCATGGGCGCTACACCCATTTTATTTGTAACCTGGGCTCACCGCGATGGCTGGCCTGAAAATGGTTTGCAGAACTACGAAAGCATGCAATACCAGATCGATAACGGCTATCTGGGGATCGCGCAAGAACTTAACCTACCTGAGGCACCCGTGGGGTTTGCATGGCTAGCGGCGAGGAAACAGAATCCCCAAGTAGGTCTATGGCAGGAAGACGGCAGCCACCCCAGCGAGCAAGGGACATACCTGGCAGCCTGTGTTTTCTATTCAGTTATTTTCCGGCAAAGCCCTGAAGGATCGAGCTTCACGGCCAACTTGCCCAAGGAAACAGCCCAATCATTACAAAAATTGGCGGCTGCCACTGTTTTGACCAACGCGCAGGAATGGAATCTTCCTTAATTCTGAATCCATAGAATTGGTTTGAATCGATCCCAAGCTGCTCCGCCTACAACCGTTCATCCAAGGCATCAGCACAGCCCCCTGAGCGCCGGGTTGAAGTTTTCCTTTCACTTTTTTCTTTTTCATCCCCTTTCCTTCCGCTGTATAATCAGTATATCTTAATTGAAATTCTAACCTGGAGGTGAGGCATGGCATTCAACATTGTCCGTTATTCCCAGCAAGACCCACAATGGAAGAACAACGTAATTGGCAGCGGTCCCGATACCATCGGTTTTGTGGGCTGCACGCTAACCTCCGTGGCTATGTACTCGAGCGGCTGGGGATACAGCGAAACACCCGGCACGCTAAACCAGAAACTGATTGCCAACGGTGGTTTCAGTGATGAACTTATCAGATGGGGAGCAATCAGCCAGATCCATCCGCAGATCAAGTTCATAAACCTGAACGTGGATGCAAACCCCCCAATTGCACAAATAAACGCTTCTCTGGCAGCAGGACAACCGGTTATCGTGGAAGTAGATTTTTCCCCTGACGCCGTTCTGCAAACCCATTGGGTGTTACTGTATGCCCAACAAGGCAATGATTATTTAATGCTCGACCCGTGGCCCTATCCACCCGACAGCCAAGATGCAACATTAATGTCGCGCTTCAGTCACGGACAACCGCTGCAGCGTACCATCAAAGCGGTTGCCTTTTATCAGAGCAGCGCCGGAGGTCCGGTGCCTGCTCCACCCCCGGGAGGCTCCACACCCACCACTCCGCCAACAACTACTCCCCTGCCGGCACCGGTCGTGACCGATCTGATGGTAGAGGTCATTGCTACCGCCACCGCCGGCATTAAACTCCATACCCAGCCTTCGCAGGATTCCCTTGCGAATTATGCTGAAATGCCCGGCGTACCGTTGAATGTTATTGAAAACAAAACCGGCGCACTGGCAAAGATCGGTCAGAACGGTCAGTGGATCTACGTACAGGACCCGCAGGGACATCAAGGTTATGTCGCAGGGTGGTTTGTGGAAAAAAGCGGAGCGACCCCGCCGACCCCGACACCACAACCGGCACCGGCGCCAACGCCTGCTCCATCCCCGACCCCGTCTACTCCACCCCCAGCACCGGGAACACCCCCGCCTGCTTCCGGACCGCAACGGCTCCAAGTGGTAGTCCTAAACAGCGTCGGTTCGGGCGGATTAAGAGTTCGACAGCAGCCCTCGCCAGGCGGTGCCATGGTGAACGTCGAAAAAGCAGGCGCCAGATTAACAGTGATCGAGCCGGCGGAAACCGCCATCCCCAAGATCGGAGTAGTCGGTCAGTGGGTGGCTGTCAAGGCAACCAATAATCAACGCGGTTACGTGATGGCTCAATATATACAGTTGAAACAATGAGGCTTTCCTCACGCACTGCTCTAATCATCTGGGCCGCGATCACCTTTTTGGTCGCGGCCAGTTTGCTAGTGATCTATCTGCGGCTGGGCACGGACGGGTTCAGCGTTTTTATACAGCAGCCCCCGCTCATCAACCTGCCGGTCACACTGGCATCGGTAACCCTGCTCTGGCTCTCGGTGGGAGTGCTTCTTACTCTTTTACAAGCGCAGCGCGTTAATATTTCGAACTTACCAAGTGTTGCCGGCTTCTTCCTGGTTGGTTGGGTCTATCTCAATATCTTGAGCGAAAGGTTCCGTTACGGCGATTACACCTATTACCTGGATGCAGCCACCAGCCTATACCGGAACCAACCGCTACCGGGTTCGTATTTTTATCCGCCTTTATGGGCCACGCTATTGCAATTTCTGGTGCCGTTCGGACGCGATAATTTTTTTCTAATCCTCTGGCTATTAAATTTTTTCTCCATGCTGGGCCTGTATGTATTACTCCTGCGCATATTAGAAAGATATGGTTTCTCACCGCGCCTGTCTGCGCTGGTCACCACTCTTTTCATGCTGGTCAATGTCCCACTTTTGCGAACGCTTGTTTATGTTCAGGTCAACCTACATGCGCTGAACTTCGTCCTGCTGAGCCTGCTGTTCTATCCAAAACGGGCTTTCCTTTCTGCATTAATGCTGGCCTTCGCGATACACCTGAAGACTTCTCCGGCAGTCCTGGTCCTCGCTTTCCTGCTTGAAAAGGACTGGCGCTGGCTGACCTGGTTCATCATAAGCATGATCCTGCTGGCAGGAATCACGGTCGTAACCGACGGAATTTCCCCCTTCTTCGACATCCTTTCGCACGTGCAGGGACTGGCGCTTTCCGATAACACGATCTTCCACGACACTTCTTTCGATTCATTCCTGCGTTTCGCCGACCCTTACCTGCACATCGACATTTTCTGGACGCGGATATTGATCTATGCGGCCAAAGCTTTGCTAGCCGCCGCGACGATCCTAGTAATGGTCCAAAGTGCGCGCAGCCGGGCCTTTTTCAAGCCGGACGCTCAAACAGCAAGTGCCAGCGAACGCGGCGCGCGGATGCTCAATGCCATCCTGCCTTTATTCATTCTAATGACACTGGCTTCACCGGTGGTCTGGGAGCATCACGGAATCTTCCTCGCCCTGGCTTTCCTGGTGCCGCTCAAGCGACTTGCATCTGCCTCCGAGTGGTACTGGTTTGGTTTTGCATATCTGCTCGAGTTCCTGCTGCCAACTTTCGATTTCTTCCCGTGGTCCTTTGGACGCCTGGCCGCACCGCTTATCATTCTAGGGCTGATGTGGACGTCCCGCCGGAGTAGCAACGAATCGACATTCTTTGTCAAGTCCAACCTCTGGCTTAAGTCGCTTGAAACGACTTGACCCAATTGCTATAATAGAACAATATGACATTGCGAATTGATCCGGAACAAAATGAGATCCGGGCGCTGAAGAGCGTCGCGAATTGGCACGGGAAAGAGGTTCTTGAAGTCGGCTGCGGCAATGGCAGGCTGACTTTACGCCTGGCGCGCCTCGGCGCAAATGTCCGTGCTATTGACCCCGACCCCAAACTCATCCGCGCTGCCCGGAAGAATTTGCCAGAACGGCTTGCAGGACGAATCCGTTATCAAGTGGGAAAGGCGGAACAGCTCAAATATTCAGACGACACTTTTGACCTGGTAGTCTTCTCCTGGGTGCTTTGATGAGTGGCTCACAAGGGCATGGTCCATGCCCTTCACGAAGCGGAACGGGTGCTCAAGCCTGAAGGGTGCCTGATCGATCTGCGGCCAATGCACACCCACCGCCGGGTGGGAATATCACGGGCGGGTATTTATCAAGAAATCGGAATCATGCGTGAGAAATTCGACGACGATCTAGCCGCCGACCGCGCCGTAGCCCAGGTCCTGCGCGAAGGATCCTTCAAAACCGAAAAGCGCATGGAATTTAATTGCAACCGCGTCATGGATTCTTTGAAGGAATTCGAGGATTGGCTGAACGAATTTACCGTTCTAGGCAACCTGCCGCCTCAAGATTGGTTGTTAGCAAGGATCAATCGCTCGCTAGCAGAAAAACCCGACAAACCGAAAGTGGTGGTCAGTGGTCCGCTAAAATTGCAGCTGCTTAGAAAACAAGCGGCGCGTTGAGTTATAAGCTATTCAATGCCTTTACAAACACCTCGACCATTTTTTCCAAATTGATCTCTTCTGTAACAATCCGGTACGATTCTTTCCCCATCTCCCTTAAACGTCTCACATCCGATAGAGCTAATCGGAGTGTTTCAGCCAGGACGGAGAAATCTTCCGGCGTGACCTGCCAACCATTCGCGTCACGGACCAGATCGTCCTGGGTGCCGTCGCCTTTTGCAACGAGGACAGGCAAACCGTTCGCCATCGCTTCCTGCACGGCTAACCCACCGGTTCCGGGCAGGACGAAGAGATCAGCTTCCTTAAAATAAGGCATTAACTCAGCGCCGTGCCTGGCTCCGACAAACTCAGCGGACGGATAGACTCTTTTCGCAAGCGAATCCAGCCTAGATCTCTCCGGGCCATCGCCTACAATAACGAGGCGCGGCTTCCGCCCGGCTCCTTCGACTCCACCCAGGGCGGCACAAGCTCGAAGTAAAAAATCGACATGCTTGCGGGCTTGAAGCCGGCCAACAAAAAGGATCACAGGTTCAACATTGAAGGTTGAAGGACGAGAGGGCGGCTGGGTGACCAGCCGAGAGGAAACTGCATTGGGTGCAACAAAAATCCTTGTACGCGGGAAATCCAAAGCAGCATATTCTTCTGCGCCGCGCTGACTGTAGGCGATCAACGCGTCAAACTGACGCAGGAATTGAATCCATCTCATTTGGCGAAAGCCGGCCAGCGGCCCGGAAAGGGGCGGCGCACCCAAGCCCCAGCCGATCACCTTGCGTCCGAGGCTGTGCATCCACTTCCGAGCGGAGGGCGTGGCGAGATAGCGCGGGTTGGCTTCGACGATCAACGCATCAGGCTTCCAATCTGCCAGCCAGGGGATTAATCCTTTCTGATAACAAAGGTAGAATGGGCCGCCGAATAAATGAAGGTTGTTCGCTAATGTGTAATTCGCAAATTCCAATTTATTGGCTGAAGCAATGCTCTCGCCCGCCCGAGGCAAGCCGGCAAAAAGACTCAGACCGCCCTTGCAGGCTTGTGCGAGCTGGCCAAAGAAAGGCACGCGGTATGCAGGCAGGACGCGCTGCTGCACTGCAAGCCGACCTGAATATCGGATCCTCATGCGGGTTGAGTGTGAGGGGCGGGCCAAGACGGTGATTTATGTACGTGCACAACTTTCCAGTGACCCGATTCTCTGACCATCACGCGACTCTCATTGTGAGAGACAACCTGGACGCCTTCAGGCAGAGCTGTGCTAATCAATAGTGTATAACTGGCGATGGCCGTATCGCCGTAACGTTGAACAGCGAGGTTGGCAAGGTCAAAGCGAGTCTCCGCCTTCTGTTTGGCGTCCGACCCAAAGACAGTACCGCGTTTCGCATTCGACTCCATCATGAACTCATGAAAAGGGAGCCCATCCAGCCGGTGAGGGGTAACCCACCATTCATAAAGGGAAAGGTCCTGCGCGGTCGTATCGTGATAAGCCGGAATATCGTTATCCTGAACGGCTTTTAGATGCCGCCATAAAAAATCGTATATCTCCTGATCCATGTTTAATCCTCCAGCAAAGCCTTTAGATATCCATCCAGCATTTTATCGAGACCGAGGGCCCCTTCGGCCCGCGCACGCGCCGCGGCGCTGAACCGTTGGCGGTCGCGCAAGATCTCTGCAGCAGCTTCGGCCAATGCCGGTATATCAGGCGGATCGAGGTTCCAAGGATCGCCGCCATAAGGGACAAGCCTACCCGAGTCGCCGAGGACGATTTCATCCATCGCGCCGGTATCAAAGGCAGCCACAGGCAAGCCGCAAGCCAACGCTTCAATCACGGAATTGGGACAGGCCGGGTTGAGATCTGCGGAGAAAAGCAAATGGGCTGAACGGTCAAACGCAGGTATCTGGTCACGAGGCACCAAGCCAGCCCATAGAATTGGGACCCGTGAATGGGCCTGGACAGCTGTTTTCTGCCCTACGCTAATCTTGCCGACGACCATCAACTCCATGGGAAAGTTGTATCTCTCTACAAGAAACTCGGCCAGCCGGACCGCATTCGCGAGGCCCATATCATAACCGCCGCCCAGACTGCCCTCCACTACCAGGAGGCGGCGCGGTTCCAGCTGAAGCATGCCCGATTTGAGAGGCCGGTATTCGGTCAAATCCACGCCGTTAAGAACCACTGAAAAAGACGCGGGGGTTTTTCCGTAACGATCATCCCACCAGCGTCGCGAGAATTCGCTTTGATACAAAATACGGGAGGCGATCCGGGAACGGATCAATGACAAAACATAATTGCCGTATTCAGCACGAATGAAATGACGAAGGCCGGTATACCGCTTGCGATGGATCCAGTTGAGGCCATCGAGGCGCTGTACGATCCGTACGCCACGTTGATGCGCTCTCCATAAAGGGAGCAGGTTCCTGGTCCCTGCAATCACCAGAATAGCATCCGACGAATCAGAAGGATCGTGCGTCACTTCCAACCCGCGGGTCATGAGCCTGGCTTCAAATTTCTGCCGAAAGGAAGCCATGCCGCCTATACCATCAACAACAGGGACAATACAAATACGGGGCATGAGGGAATTATATCCTGCGCAATGAGGAGAGACGGGGATAGGGAGACACGTAAACAGGGAATCACGTTTCACGGAGAGAGGAAAGATGGAGACATAGAAACAAGTCATAAAGGATGCATAAAAGACCGTGCACGAAACGGCGTCTCAAACTATGGTATCCTTAGCAAATCTTATTCGGGAGCCATGCATGTATGTTGCCATCGAAGGGGTGATCGGCGTCGGCAAGACCACCCTGGCCCGCCTTTTACGCACTGCGTTTGAATCAGAGATTTTGCTGGAGATCTTCGAGGAAAACCCCTTCCTTTCGGACTTCTACAGCGACCGCGAACGCTATGCTTTCCAGACCCAAATATTCTTTTTGCTAAGCCGCTACCATCAACAGCGCCGTACCGTACCTGACCTTCTGGCGGCCGGGAAATCCTTGATCTCAGATTACACCTTCGCCAAGGATGCGCTATTCGCCCGCATCAACTTGAAAGGCGACGAACTCGAAATGTATTACAAAGTGCACGAAGCGTTAGGAGAGAAAATCCCGAAACCCGGCCTGACAGTGTACCTGCGCGCAGAGACAGACGTGTTGATGCAGCGCATCACCTTACGCGACCGTCCTTATGAACGCAATATGGAACGCGATTACATCGACCGGCTCAATCACGCCTACGAAGATTTCTTCTCCAGACCGAAAGACAGCGCGTCAATCCTAATTATTGATACCACTCCTTTGAACATTATCCAAAACCCGGAACATTTAAAATTAATCGAGAACCGCATCCGCGAGAAATTGAATTTAAGCCCGTTCCAACCCAGCCTGCCGCTTAACAATGCACCCGCCGAGACCAAGCCCAACCGGGATATCCCTTCCCTTGAGGCTCCCTACCAGGATGCTTCCGTTCGGAATGCTTCCTTACGGAAGCAGGACTAACTATGCGCGTCTCCCGTGAATCGCTTATCCGCCTGGCAAAAGAAAACGCTCAAGAGCGAGCTTTTAATAACCGTGATATTGTCGCAGCGTACCTTACGGGTTCGCTGATCTCGGATGCCAATCCCATACTGGGTGCGACAACCGACATCGATCTCGTGCTCGTACACGCATCCCAACCGGGTGCAAGGCGCGAGATCGTAAAATTGTCCCCGGATTTCCACCTGGATATCCATCATCGCGCCAAATCAGATTTCAAGTCGCCGCGCGAACTTCGAACCGATCCTCTGCTCGGTTACGAGATGTACGATCCGATGCTTTTATACGAACGAGAGAAATTCTTCGAGTTCGTGCAGGCGGGGCTGCGGGCCGGTTTTGAATTCAATGCACCATCGCTGGTGTTGAACCGCTGCCGCAAATTATTGGCTGAAGCACGCAAAGGCTGGATCGATCTAATGGACATCGGCCAGAATAAAGCCGGCCCTCTCCAAGTAAAGCAATTCCTGCGGGCATTAACCTATGCAGGAAACACCGTTGCCGAGTTAACCGGCGGGCCGCTGGCTGAACGTCGCTTCCTTCTTGAATTTCCAGCGCGGGCGCAAGCTGCTGACCGCCCAAGCTTTACAGCCACTCTGTTCAATTTGATCGGCGCAAGCCAAGTGGATCCAAATACGGTTTCCAGCTGGCTTCCAGACTGGAAAACCGGTTTTCTCAGCGCGGCTGAAAACACCAAGGTGCATCAGAGCATCCATGCCTCGCGACTGAATTATTATGAGAAAGCGATAGAGGCCCTTTTGGCGAGCGAGACGCCTTTGACCAGTCTCTGGCCGCTAATCAATACCTGGACGCTGGCTGCAAACGTCCTCTACGATGAGCAGACCGGTCCGTGGAAGGCTGCAGCCCAACAATTAGGCTTATACGGAGCAGGTTTCGAGAAACGGGTGTCAGAGCTTGACCAATACCTGGATGAGGTCGAAGTCCGGCTGGACGAAATTGCGGTGGAAAATGGGTTGGAAACATCCACAAGCCTGTAAGCCCACATTTGGGATAGACAAGTCCTCTCCAAATTGTCATAGCTGTGGATAAGAGGGGATAATCTGTGGATAAGGGACGTCCTCTGTGGACAGCAGCCCAAGGTTTTCGAAAAACGTGTGAAAAAAGATACAAACGCCACCCCCATATATGGGGGCACGAGTATAACCTCACCGAAATATAGATTGGTGTGAATTTAATACGTCTGGGGGAGAATCTACTCGAGAGTTATACACAGGCTCCAAAAACCATGGATGAACCTAAAATCCCAAGATATGGTGCTCAAAGGTAGGTAATCAGCCAGACCTATGTAGATCAAAGGTTATCCACTTTATACACAGTCCCTACTACTACTACTATATACATATTCAAATAATAAGTGAGTCTATATTTATGGATCGACTACCGGATGAGAAGACAGATCTCCGTTGGCGAAATTAAGCAAAGTGTAAAAGCCCATGCCATTTGACCGGCTTGTCCGGGAATTTCAACCATGACCACTCACCGGTCGGGGACTTACCCAACGCGCCGATGGTTTCAGATATCAATGAAGCCGAGACATGCAGGTTGAGGGGATTCGGAGCGGGATTGACCACCCTGAAAGCCGCCGGCGCAACCACTGCCAGACCAAGCAGATGAGCCAGGTCGAGGAATTATGATATTCGGGGTGAGTCATATCTGATCGTAGCAGAGGTCCATACGCGGTATGGATCCAAAACAAAGGCACTGCTGTAGGTGGCACCTGCCTCGGAATAAGGGAAGGAACCCCGAACCGGGATACCGACCTACCTGCATGAATCGATCAGCTTTTTCCGGAGCTGCTTGCCTTTTGTTTATTAACCCTATAAAATGAGATCAAGCCACGGAGGTGATTATGAAACAAGACCGCTTTCTGGTCGGTATCCTGGTTGGAATTGTCGTACTCATCATCGCGGCACTTTTGGTCTTCTTTTCCCGGCAGGATAAACGGACCTACGGTTCTGAAGATACACCCGAGGGGGTCGTGCATAATTATGTGCTGGCCGTGCTCAACAAGGATTATCAAAAGGCCTATAACTATCTGGCCGACCTGGAGAATAAACCCAGCTATGATAATTTCAGACACTCCTTTGTGACCGGTTCCGTGAATCCTTCGAACGCGGGAGTGAAGATCGGCAATGCGGAAGTGACCGGCGAGGACGCCACGGTGGAGGTCAGCATGGTGAATACGCCGAGCGACCCTTTCTCGACCGGATATAACAACGTGGGTGTAGCGCAGTTGGTGAGACAGAGCGGCGCCTGGAAGATCTCTTCGATGCCGACCTATAACATGTGGGATTACAGTTGGTATCAAGCACCGCCAAAGTAGGTAAACAGGGAGACAAGTAAGGACGTAATCAAGTAAACACAGAAACACGGAGGCAGGAAAAGATGGAGACACACAGCACGGAGAAGCGAATACCAGGAGGATAAAATGAAAACCGTCCGCCGCCTTTACTTTTATGCGGTAGCTCTTATCAGCGTTGAGGTTGTTCTCTGGGGACTCATCAACCTTTTGCGATCCATTGTGGATGAAACAATAGGAGGAGCTGCCGACGCGCTGGCCCAGGCCCTGGCCCTGGTGCTGGTAGGTGTGCCTATCTTCCTCTTTCACTGGCTGTGGGCACAACGCAGTTCTGCGCGCGACGAAGAGGAGCAAACTGCCAGCCTGCGCGCAGTCTTCTTTTATTCTGTCCTGTTAGGCACGTTGATCCCCGTTGCACAAAATTTGCTGGCGTTGATCAACCGTATCATTCTAGCCGCCGTGAAACTCGATACCAGCCGGGCCATCCTAGGTGGCTCACAGACCTGGCCCGACAACCTGATCGCCATCCTGTTGAACGGTTTGGTAGCCGTTTATTTCTGGAACGTCCTGCGCCACGAATGGGTGAGGCTCCCAGGCAAAGAAAACTTTGCCGACGTGCGACGCTTATATCGATATATCTGGGTGCTGTATGGTTTGTTGATGACCATCTTCGGCGCACAGCAAACGCTGCGTTTCCTATTTTATGTTCCAACGGACGTGCTCGGAGATATTGGACGGGAGACTCTCATCAACGGAATTGCCCTGCTGATCCTTGGAACGCCACTTTGGTTCTATACCTGGCGAACAGTTCAGGATTCACTGGTCGAGGCGGACGAGCAAGACTCAAACCTGCGACTGGGTATTCTTTACTTGCTGGCCCTGAGCGGAGTCGTTACCGTGCTGACGACCACGACGATGGTCGTGAACATCGTGCTGAGGAAGCTGCTTGGAGCAGAAATCGCGACTTCAGATTTCATCCATCAGATAGGTGATCCAATCTCCATCGGGGTACCTTTGGGCGCGGTATGGGCTTATTACGGTCATTGGCTCAACCGGCACATCGAGTCAATCCACGACCCCGTCCGCCAGGCAGGAATGAAGCGCGTCTATCTCTATCTCCTGTCCGCGCTGGGATTAGGCGGGGCATTTATCGGTGCTGCCTCGCTCATCAAATTCATCATTGACTTGACCACAGGCGGCTCACTCACCCTGGATGAACTGCTGCGTTCAAATTTAGCAGGCGCGATCGCCTTGATCATGGCATGGCTGCCGCTTTGGCTGTCAACCTGGCGGCCCATGCAGGCGAGCGCATTTGCGACCAATGATGCCGGTGATCACGCACGGCGCTCGGTTGTCCGCAAAGCCTATCTTTATCTGGCGCTCTTCGCTGGCGTGATCGGCGGGATGAGCGCGGCGGTCGCACTGGTTTTTCAATTACTGCGCGCCGCATTGACAGGCGTAACGGAGAGCACCTTCCTTGCCACAAATTTAAACGATCTGCAGCTCCTGATCTTATTCTGCGTTCTGCTGCTCTATCATCTTACCGTGCTGCGCCGCGACGGCCAGTTTACGGCCGATACTTTAGCCAAAAAACAGGGCGACTTCCATGTCCTGGTCGTGGACTCAGGCGAAGGATTTGCAGAGTCGGTCAAAGCAGCTTTAGCGCGGCTAGCGCCAAACATCCCTGTGACGGTGGCAGCCAAAAAACCGGAGGAAAAATTTAATGCGATGATCCTGAGCGGAAGTACGGCAGTGGAAGCCCCGGATTGGATCCGCTCCTTTAATGGAAGCCGCATCATCGTCCCGAACGAATCGCAGGATCTTATCTGGGCAGGCGGAGTGAGCAAGCAGGTGATCCAGCAGGCTGCGCAGGCCGTCCGTCAATTAGCCGAAGGACAAGAACTACGCAAGCAAAGTGGAATGAATTCGGGCTGGATGATCCTTGTATATATTGCCGCCGCCTTGTTCGGTTTGGAGTTCTTATTCGCCATTACGGCGATGGTATTCTCCGCCTTCAACCGTTAATACAACCTCCCGCAGGATCCCGCGTGGCATGGCGCTCTTCATCGAAGCGCCGAGGAACAGTGCAGAACGCAGCGACCATTCGTTAATGATATACTTCGGAAATCATCCTATTCAAGAGGGCTAACTTATGAAAGTGACCGTCTTACAAGAGAATCTCGCCCACGGTCTTGGCATCGTTTCACGCGCAGTCTCCCCGCGTTCCACGCTCCCGGTTTTGTCAAACATCCTGGTCGCTTCCGACGAAGGCCGATTGCGGCTTTCCGCCACCAATCTTGAGTTGGGGATCACTTGTTGGATCACGGCGCGCATCGAGCAGGAAGGTTCCACGACGGTGCCGGCGCGCACGTTTTCGGATCTGGTGAATACCCTGCCCGGCGACCAGGTGCTGCTTTCCCTCGATACCAAGACCCAGACGTTGAATGTGCGCGGCGGGACTTCCACCAACGATATCAAATGCATCGATGCGCAGGAATTTCCTCCGCTTCCCGTCCCGGACCTCGAAGGGGCCGTGCAATTGAATACAGCCGACTTCCGTGAGATGATCCAGCAAGTGGCGTTCGCGGCCTCCACGGATGAAGCCCGCCCGGTGTTAATGGGTGTACTCATGCAGGTCGAGAAAGACAAACTGACCATGGCGGCTGCTGACGGGTTCCGTTTGTCCGTTCGCAAAGCGATCTTGTCCTCACCAGCGACCGCTCCGCTTACAGCCATCATACCTGCCAAGGCTTTGACCGAGCTGGCGCGCGTGGCAGGCGACGGGGATGAACCGATCTATATGATCGCTCCGAAAGGACGCGGCCAAGTAGTATTCCGCGTCAAAGATGTGGAAGTCGTTTCGCAATTAATCGATGGAACCTTCCCCGATTACCAACAAATCATCCCGCGTAAATATACATCACGCACGCTGGTCTCCACTGCTGCGCTGGTCAAGGCTTGCAAGCAGGCGGAGATCTTTGCGCGCGAAGGTTCGAACGTGGCGCGGTTGAACATCAAATCTGCCAACGGCGAACTGCAACCCAGCGAAGTGGAGATCTCGGCCACCTCAGAAGAGACCGGCAAGAACGAGACGATCGTCGAGGCGACGGTGGACGGCAGCGGCGTGTTGATCGCGTTCAATGTAAAATTCCTGCGTGAGGCGCTGGAGGTCATCAAGACACCCAACGTGGCGCTGGAAACTTCCGCGCCGAATGCGCCGGGCGTGGTGCGGCCGGTGGGCGACGAACAATTCCTGCATGTGATCATGCCGATGCATCTCGGGTGAGGGTTAGCTTCGGCGATTCATATTACTTGCTTCGACGATTCTTATCGTCGAAGTGGGCAACGGTGGCTTGCAAAAAGAATGTCCCCTAAGAGCAAGTGCGGGGATGATATGCTTCGCGAAAGCCGCCTCGCCCGAAGGTTGAAGGTTGGAAAGTTGAAGGTTGAAGGTTAGAAGGTTGAAAGTTGGAAGGTTGAAGGTTTAAAGTTAGTGGCGACCAAGTGGCCGCCACTACTTTTTATGTTTGAATTTTATGCGAAATACCTTTGCGAATTCGAATGGGATCGAATGGAAGTTTTGATCATCTTTCTCGAGCTTTACTGACCCAAAGACTCAGCCACCTTTAGCAACTCATCGAGCGGGAGTGAATTGCTCAGGAGGCTGAAGGTAATGCCATTCTCTTCCCAGACCAGAGCTTCCTTACCTTCCGGAACGGAGGGATCCGGTAGCCAGACTCCGGGTTGGCCGCGCACGGTCACGTCCACGATTTGCTCGCGAGCGTAGGTTTTGAGATCGCCACCGCCAAGTTTCCAC
>JBGQIO010000081.1:0-14882 GCA_041498515.1 Anaerolineae bacterium | reverse complement strand
CTGTAGAGGGTTATGAACAGGATGTAGAAGCGGAATTACAGGCGGCACGTTCTATAGCTAATGGGATTGAAGCTAATGACATCTCCGGAGTAGATATCTGGAAAAAAACGCTAAACAGTGCGGAATCCCATCTGCGGGTTGGAATCTCGCCTGCAAAACTACCCGAGTTTATCCGGCAACACCCCGCGGCATTCGGGGAGGCCTTTATTGCTGATCTTGCTAATGGAACAATATATATATCACCAGCTCCTCTAAATCAGATTTTGACATTACGAGAAACTGCGCTGTCTCTAGGTGGCTATGCGGTGGTCGTAAACGGACCCAAGGCTATGGAAATCGATCCCTGGGGATATACCCCTGACACACTCCCATTGATGCGTCAACTAAAAGCCCGCTGGGATCCGAATGGAATTCTCAATCCAGGTATTTTTTTGGTCTAATCCAGAGATAATATATTCTTTTAAAAAATACCAAAAGACGAAAGGGTATCATGATCATGGAAATGACACAACTAACTGATCTAAATCCTTCACCTCGAATCTTGCTCGGACCAGGTCCAAGCATGGTACCCCCGCGGGTATATCATGCTCTGAGTATGCCAACTATTGGGCACCTTGACCCTGAATTCCTGGCCATAATGAATAACGTACAGGAATTGCTTCGCTTTGTCTTCCAAACCCAAAACCTTTTGACCATACCCATTTCCGGTACAGGAAGCGCTGGCATGGAAGCTGCTTTGTGTAACTTTATTGAACCTGGTGATTCCGTTCTAATTGCGGTTAACGGTTATTTCGGAGAACGCTTGTGTGATATGGCAGGTCGCTTGGGTGCTCTAGTGGATCGCATTGAATGCGCTTGGGGTGGCGTCTTCGAACCGGGTGAGATCGAAACAGCGTTAAGCACTAAGGAATATAAATTATTTGCCATCGTACATGCTGAGACATCGACAGGCGCCATGCAACCTGATATTAAAGAAATCGCTGCGATTGCACATCGACATGGTGCACTAATGGTGTTGGACACAGTCACATCGTTGGGAGGTATGACTGTTGAGATCGATACCTGGGACATAGATGTGGCTTATAGTGGAACGCAGAAATGCATCTCATGTCCACCTGGACTCTCACCTATGACTGTCAACGATCGAGCCCTTGATGTGATTAAGAACAGAAAAACGCCTGTTGCCAATTGGTATCTTGATCTGAGTCAGGTGGTGAAATACTGGGGTAAGGAACGGACTTACCATCATACAGCCCCAATAAATATGAACTATGCTTTGCGTGAAGCTTTGCGCTTGATCGCAGAAGAAGGATTGGAAGCACGTTTCGCACGCCATCGCAAAAATGCTAACCTATTATGGGAAGGGCTCGAAACTATGGGATTACAACTACATGTACCACTTTTACATCGTTTGCCATCACTAACAACTGTACGAATTCCGCCTTCAATTAAAGATGAAGCAACCTTGCGACAAAGGCTACTCAATGAATTTAATATCGAAATTGCCGGCGGTTTGGGACCACTAAAAGGCAAGGTCTGGCGCATTGGTTTGATGGGATTTAGCAGCAGACGCGAAAACGTTAATCTTTTGTTAGCGAGCTTGAAAGAAGTAATGCCAAACTAAAGCCGAATATAACTTAATACCATCAGTGCTCATTGCGACTTTCAAAGACTATATTTATCTAAACGGAAATCCACCATAGATCAAGTGCAATTTAATGATCTTTTTATTCCCTTGATATCCCTTAGTCTTTCGAATATATTGGATTAATGGACTTACTAATTGTCCAATACAAATCATATTACCCTGCCAAAGATTAAGAGAGGACCCCGACTGGTTCAACAATAAAGGTTGTTTGGTTCAAGCAACGTATGATTAGCAGCTCTTACTGAAAGGAGATTGTCGATATGTCAGGATCGAAGTTAGGTGTGGGAATTGTTGGCCTGGGCTTGATTGCGAAGTCGCATTCTGATGGTTACCAAAGGATCAAGGAGAAGGTGGATTTAGTTGGCTTTTGTGATTTAGATATCAACCGTGCAAAAAAATTTGCTGGAGATTATCAAGGAACTGCATATGATAATCTTCATGACCTCCTTAAAAATCCAAATATCGATATTGTCGATGTGATATTACCGCATCACCTCCATTACGAGGCCGCAATGGACGTATTAAATGCTGGTAAGCATCTCATCATTGAAAAACCTCTTGCGAAGACCTATCAGAAATCAAAAGATATTTGCGATAAGGCTGATGAGATGGGTAAGCATTTTATGGTAGCGGAAAATACACGTTTTGTGAAAGGATACATCGCTGCTGAAAAAATATTACGTGAAGGAGTTATCGGCGAGGTAAATCATGTCCGGACTTTTCTATCGTCCAACGAGAAAAAACGGCTTACCCGACCGGATTATTGGGGACGGAATTTTAATGAAGGAGGCGGGCTCATTAACGACTGCGGACCCCACTCCTTTTATCTTTTGAAGTGGTTAGTCGGGGAATTTCGCGAAGTTAGAGCCTTTACAACTCAGGTTTTTCCTTTGGGTGTTGAGGTAGAGGATACCGCGGAGGTGATCGGAAAATTAAGTAACGGAGCCCATTTCATATGCGGCTTTACTTCAACATCTGAAATACCACATAGTGAGCGACTGGAAATATACGGAACCAAAGGTGGCATAATCGTCGACCAAATGGCTTCTCCAGTGGTTAAAATGTTTACTGGACATTATGATTTCTATGGCAAAGAGAGTGAGGGGGTTCCTTTTGGACCTGATGGATGGAACCCGGGTGGCTGGCATTATGAATCGGTCGTCGACGAAGTAGTTGATTTTATTGATTCGATTTTAGAAAACCGTCCACCCACGATCAATCCACGTGACTGCGCTTACGCTATTAAAGTGATCGAAAAAGCGTATGAATCAATCAATACAGATGATTTTGTCAAGGTAAATTAAGAAGAATATCATTAACGAGAGCAGACAGCGAAGTTCGCCAGGTTGGCACATGCTCTAGCCTGGCGATCTCCGTTTTTATTACTGTTCGTATCGTGGTTAGAGAAAGGATTTTCGGGAACCAATCGTCTATGGTTTTTCTGATATGACACAGATCTGTAAGTCTTCGCTTGACCGAGATAGATAATAAAGGAAAATGTAACGGAATACCTTACTCACTATAGGCTAAATGGGTTGTTAAATCAGAACCTTCTACTTGTTTATGGATCCTGCCACAATTCCTTCGATATACTGCCGTTGTAAGAAAATATAGATAAGAACAACCGGGATAGCTGTCAGCACGGCCGCCGCAGCAATTATAGGTAAATCTTCCCCCTTTACTGTTCCGGCGAAGAAGGCGAGCGAGGCGGGTGCCATCAACATATCGTGGCTCTGACCCATTACGATGGCAATAAAAAGGTCATTCCAGGTCCAGATGAAGAGGATCGCGGCGATTGCCAGAATCGCGGGACCCGCATTCGGCACGATAACCCTCCATAAAATTGTCCATGGGCCAGCCCCATCCACTCGGCCAGCGTCAACCAGCTCATCGGGAAAGGTAAGAAAGAATCCCCGCAACCAGAAGGCTCCGAATGCAATTGATCCTGCCGTCTGAGGCAGGATGAATGCCCAATATGTGTTGATCAGGCCAAGATTTTTAAATTGATAGTACAGCGGGATAATAGTCGCTTGGTAAGGCACGATGATGCCAATAATGAAATAATAATAAATAAATGTCCTCCCGGGAAAATTCATTTTTCCCAGGGAATAGGCTATCATTATGGATAGAAAAGTCGCTAAAGCCACTACCGACACAGCTACAATCATCGAATTCATTATAGAACGGCCAAACCCGCCTCTGACCCACGCCGCAATATAACTTTGTAACGAAATCGGGTTCGGCAGTTTGGTCCCGATCACCAATGTATTCGGTTGGTTCAGCGAAAGGAGAAAGATTGAAAAGATGGGATAAATCGCGAAAAAGGAAAAGATAACCAACAAAACATACGTGATGATCAATTCGGTTCGTTTTGTCATCCCTCGCCTCTTTTTCCAATCGTCAAGTTGACAAGAAGAACGAGAATGAAATTTATCAGCGTAATTATTACCGCGATAGCCGACCCCTTGCCGACCATCCCGTATTGAAAAGCGTTTAGGTACATAGAAAGGGCCGGGGTATAGGTGGAGTAACCCGGTCCACCGCGGGTCATTGTGAATACGAGATCAAAGGCGCGCATGGCGTATATCAGCTCAAGGGAAGCTACGACCGTTAATTCAGTCATCAGGCCAGGCAAACTTACGTGCAAAAACTCCCGAAAAGCCCCAGCTCCATCGACCCTGGCAGCGTCGTAAAGGTCGCGAGGAATTTTTTGGATGCCGGCGATAAACAAAACCATAGGGAGACCATACGCGACCCACGAAGCTACCAGGCCGATGGCATGTAGCGTAACATTGAAATCACCTAGCCAGGGTCGGGCTAAGAAACCAAGTCCAATTAGCTTTAGGATCTGATTGATTGGGCCGTCTGACAGGTATAACCATCGCCAAGCGATAGCAACAACAACAAGAGCCAGAGTATTTGGGACAAAAAGGATGGTACGGAATGCGGTTAAACCCCGGATACGCCGCCGTGTCATTAGCACAGATAAAAAAAGGGCGGCTATTATTGGGATGATCGTATAATAGATCACAAAAATCAACGCATTAATAAATGACCCGATAAAAACCGTATCGTTTGTGAATAAATCGATAAAGTTACCGAAACCCACCGGTGTCGCCGGCAAGATGCCATCCCATTTATACACTGATAACAAAAGGGTGTTGATAACTGGGATGATTGTAAACCACGTATACATGATCAAACCAGGAAGCAAAAACAGATAAGGAATCAGCACCTTGTCAACAGCATACCTGCGAATAGCATTTAGCCCAGGCATGGCTTTCTTTACATGTAGATCTGCTTTTGTCGGGGCTTTAATCATTGACTAACTTTGACTCTTTCAATAATTGCATGACAGCCAAATAATTCTTCTGATAAGACTCGACAGCCTGCTCTGGCCAGGCAAAGATGGCTACCGTCATTACGTTATTATAGCTAATCTCAGCTAACGTGTTGAAGAACACCTTCCAATCAATTTCTCCCTGACCAAGATCTAGGTGCTCGTGAATACGGACATCTGCCCAGGGGTTTAAGATCACCCGAGTGGGTTTGAAGGTATCCGCAAGGTGAACATGTCCGAGAATATCTTTCGTGTTCCTAATTTGGTCTTGAAGTGAGCCTCCAAGATAGAAAGTATGCGGCGCACATAAGAGATAACCAAACCGGTCACTGTGAAGGCCCCGGAGGATATGCGCAGCTTGATCACCGTTCTCCACGAAATCACCCGGGTGAGGCTCGATATAGATCTGGACCGCTTTTTCTTTCAGGATAGAATCCAGTTCTTCGGCAGATCTTAAGAATGATCGTTCACTTACCAGCGGATTAAACCGGTCGCCTGAAAACTCCGTATTCAGGCGGTTACAACCTAAATCATTGGTCACCTGGATTGCACTTTTCCAGTATTTAACTGCTTCTTTCCTGATTTGTTCGTCTGGGCTTGACCACTCGTAGATGGTCATGATGGAAGCAATGGCAACCCCTGAATCCTCGCTTGATTTGGCGATTCGTTTTATCGTGTCAAATGATGGTTGCCGACCATGCCTAGAAGGCAAAAAATCATCGCGCCAAGTGAACTCCAAGTAGCGATAACCCGCATCGCGTGCGATTCGGAAGACGTCCTCAACAGGCCGGCTGCGGATCATAGCTGGATCCAAGCATATTTTCATTTACCAATCTCCAAGTAACACCCACCAGATTTCAAATAACAATCACGGCTTTTCCGGAAACATTTCCCTGACGCAAGGCATCCAATGCCTGGTTGATTTCCTCTAATCTCCAGGTGAAGATCTCCGGAAGGCGGATCTTTCCTTCTGACAGGAGGCGAATTGTCTTTTCAAGGTCAACGCGCGTGCCTGAACGAACACCTCGCAGGGTCAATTCCTTCCGGGAGACATAAGCGAAGTTGAACTCCGGGACAACCGTATAACCTGCTGCGATAAATAAGCCTTGGGGAGCTATGATCTCCGCAGACCTCTTAGGGATCGTTGGAGCACCTGCACAATCGATCACGATTTCTGGAGCAAAATCCAACTCATCAATACTTTCTAAAACCCTATAGCGCAACTTCTCCGCTGCTTCCTTGCGGTTATGATTTACTTCAACAATAACGGTTTCCACATCTTCATTGTGAAGAAGCTCAGCGGCAATGACACCAATGGGGCCCGCCCCAATAATAACCGTTTTCTTTTTCCCTGCCTCTAGCGCTTTCCGGACCGCATTAGCGGCGGTCGCTCCGGCATCTACCAGGGTTGCGACCTCAATGCTGGAAAGGTTCGCGGGGACATCCACAGCCTGCCGCTCATCAATGACCATATATTCTGCATAGCCGCCCCAGCGATTCAGGACTCCTGAAATCGACACCAAGTTAGGGCAAAGGCGTTCATTACCCTGCCGGCATTGCTCACAGTTCCAACAACCACGAAACAGGGTCATGGTTACCCGCTTTCCTAGCCAACCTTTGGAAACTGCTTCGCCGACGGCAACCACTTCCCCAACTGGCTCATGCCCCAGCACAAAAGGAAATTCCGGTGTGTAGGATTTTCCCTCCATAATATGTAAATCCGTCCCACAGATGCCGCACGCCTCAACGCGAATAAGCATTTCGGGGGGACTTAAACTTGTAGTTGGGCCCTGGATGGACCCAACCACAAGTTGCTCCGATGGTAGTTTCTCAAGGATTGCTGCTTTCATTAAATATCACCTTGAGGAACTAGTTATTTTACATAAAACGAGTCCCACTCTTTCTGAAGCGATTCGACGAACGTTTGTGGTGTCACCTGCCCGACCATTACCTGCTGGACACCTGACCCGAGTACGTCAAGCATCCGCGGAGTGGGCCAGTCTCCCCAGGGGACCAGTACGCCATTTGCGCTTAGGTCGTTGTACGCTGCTGCTACCTCATTAGTCAGAGGTATCGGGAAAGTCTTGCCTTGTGGAATACCTACGGCAGGAAGCGTTGCATTTTGTATTATACAGTCAACAGTCTCATTGCTGGTCGTCGCAAAATCTACAAAGTTCATCGCAAGGTCGATGTGTTTGGATTTGGTTGATACTACCCAGGGCAAGTTAACAGATCCGACTGCGGCCTTCTTGCCGCCTGTCGTGCCGGCCGGAAATAGCATAAACCCTACTTTATCTTTGAGCCCGTTATAAACATCGGATGCGGCCCAGTTGCCACTAGGGATAAACAAGCCACCTCCAGCGCCGAAGCGCGCATATCCATCAGAGCGCTGTAGGCCATTTATGTCCGAGTTGATATATCCTTTCTTGTACCAATCTGCGAATCGTGCCGTGGCAGTAAGAACCGCATCATTATTGACATTTGATCCTGTGACACCGTAGACCCAATCACTGTATTTCTGAGGATCCCAGTAGTCAATGGTCATATTAGCCCAGAAATGGTTCGAGGTTAATTTGTCCGAATCTCCCAAAACGATAGGTTGTATGCCCATTTGTTTTGCTTTATCAAGGACTTTCTCAAATTCATCCAGATTTGTGATCTGGTTGATATCTGTAACACCAACCTTTTGTAGCAAGTCCTTGTTATAGAAGTAACCAACAAACTCAGTATAGGGACTTAATCCCCATAACGATCCCTCGCCGAACTTGGTGCCATCAGTTGAATAACGATTCGGACGAATGACAGCCGGGGCAAACTTCTTATCCCATCCATAAGCACTGTTGTAGGTGTCAAAATTGACGATCGCATTGGCTTGGATCAATGGAGGGATGATGTCCCTACCTTGGTTACCCTGGGCAACATCCGGGGGATTATCCCCTGTCATAAGCAGTTTAACTGTCTGCAAATAAGTTGATAGATCTTTGAAATCGACAGTGATGGTAACGTTTGGGTATTTTTTTTCGTAGGCAGCCACAATGCACTTTGTTGAATTAAGTCTGGATTCACCCGTTTCACCTTGGACGACATTTAAAGTCACGGGTCCTAATTTATCAAAACCACTAGTCTGGATCCCGGCTGGAGTCGCCCCGGAGCCTGTTTGAGCTTGAGTGGATTGAACCGCTGGCGCAACAGTGGCTGGAATTGGCGTATTATTTGCGGCTGGTATGCCTACGCACGAAGACAGCAGTATTGCACATGCACATACTAAGGTCAAAACATTAGGGAATACACGTTTTTGGTTCATGTCTCTTCCTTTCCTTTCAGACCATAAGATATTTGGCGGTTGCCAAGGCCTTGAATTGCAAGAAGCCCGGCTTCACTACCATCGGACGAGATTGAGTCAGAAATGCGCATTATCGTAATATCCTACATATTCACATGAGCGAGTAACTTATGGTTTAAATATTGTTTACTTAAATTTACCTCCTCATATTAGGATACATAAAGTTTATCATTCTGGGATTTGTATCTGCCACATTGGATAAGTGGTCATGCCAATTTACAAGTATATGATATCACATAATAAATTAAAGTCAACAGAAAGTTTAGGGTCTGTTTCATCATTGGTGAATAAGGTTGAAAAATTGGCAAAAATGACGGCATTTTCTCAAGAAACTCAACTTCAAATGATTTCGCACGAGCTCATATCAAGCGAGTCTGAATGACCAGTATCATAGATCGGAGATACTTGACAAGCTGAATAATGTGATTTATCTTAGTATTAAAAATGGGCAATTGGTCATACCACAATTCGGACGGATGGGTGTAAGCATGAAAAATCAAAGCGTTGACTTCGGTACATATGGCAGAGAAAACCTCTCCGAGAAGATCGCAGATAATATCCTTAACTTAATCAGAGAGCGAAAGCTTCTTCCAGGCGATAAGTTACCTCCTGAAAGAGAGCTAGCAGAACAAATGGGCGTAAGTCGCCCTTCTGTAAGGGAAGCTCTCAGGGCTCTCTCCATAATGAAAGTCATCGACCATCGACAGGGTTCTGGCACATACATTACCTCATTAGAACCGAATTACCTAATTGAGCATCTCGATTTCGTCTTCGCATTGGAGGACAGCACATATCTGGATCTACTTGAGGCACGTAAAGTAATTGAAAGTGGAATTGCAGAACTCGCCGCTCAGCGGATCACTGATCTGGAAATTCATGAATTAAATAAATTCCAAGAAGAATCAATTAATTCTGTTAACAACAACGAAGAATTTCTCAAAGCAGACCTAGAAATTCACGACGTCATATGTAGAGCTTCAAGAAATTCTATACTTCAAAGGACCATGGCGTCTCTCGTTAAAATTAGCATTCACAGTCGTCGCCGAACCGTGCAGATAGGTGAAGTTCGGAGTCAAACCATTATTGACCATGAAAAAATCATTAAATCGATAACAGCCAGGGATTCTATTGCTGCCCGACAGGCAATGCTTGATCATTTGAATCATGTCGAAAAAGGGCTTAAATCAGTTTTATCAACTAAAAATTCGGGGCAATCATCCATCTAAGTAACTTAGATAAGAAATGTGTATTTATTTGGCTCTGATGAAAATGAGCACACTTGTTTTTAGTTTTATCGGAAATATTGTTCACGTAGCCATTGGTGCAACATAAGGGGCAATTCTCTCTCTCTTCCGACCTGCAAAACCAAACACATCAACTCTACTTTGGGATATCTGACCTTCTCTGAGTTTGAAGCCGCCGAGTGGCCTGCTCAACCGAATCGGACTACCTCCTAAAATACCCTAATAAAACGTCAAGCTTCTGGGATGAGAAACCCAGTCAAGTAGTAGGCACCATGTTTCCCAAGCGGGGAACTTTCACACCCTCCACATGCCTTTTCAAAGGGCGGGTTTTTCAGCCCGGGCTTCCTGAATCCATTCCAGTATTTGGCGGATCGTGTTGGTGATGGACGTGTAATCGCTCGCTGCCACCACCTTGGCAGAGATGAGCTTACTGCCGATTCCCAAGCAGGCAGCCCCAGCTTTGATCCAGGCGCTAACATTTTCCTTTTCAGTTGTCACACCGCCAGTTGGCATCAACCTTGACCAAGGGAGTGGGCCTCGCACAGCTTGAACAAACGCTGGTCCACCCACCTCCTCACCTGGGAAAATCTTGCAGATCTCGACGCCCAGTTCTTGGGCATTCGAGATCTCTGTAGTGGTAGCGCAGCCTGGTGTGTAAGGCACTAAACGCCGATTACACAAGCGCGCTACCTCTGGATTGAAGTTGGGGCCAACAATGAAGTTAGCTCCCAGTTGGAGGAATAAAGCGGCCGTTGCGGGATCGAGGATTGTCCCGCCACCTAAGATCAGACGCGGATCGTCTTTGAATCGCTCAACCAGGTTGGTAAAAACGAGGTGGGCATTATCACCACGGTTAGTGAACTCAATACACCGTGCCCCTCCATCCAGGCAAGCTTTGATGATCTTAGCGGCAATCTCCGGGTCATCGTGATAGAAGAGGGGTTCCAAGCCGATCTTGAGCATGCTGGTTAGTACTTGTAGGCGGTCATATTTAGCCATATTATTCTTCTTGGAAAAGATTCTGATGCCTAATCCAGTTTGCTGCCTTAATCCCATTATCCTCCCCGAGACCAGAGTCGAAGTCAGGAGCTTTGGAGGGATTACTGGCGCACTAGTGGATAGGGGTTTATTGGTTATGCAGCGTACATGCAGATTCCGAGCGACGTCTTCTAAATATCAGCAAACAAGGGTTATGTTCCCTCTACCAGAATTAAAATCATTTAAATCTACGGTCTACCGGCTGACGCGCCCGGAGGCGTTCCCGGCGACCAGAGCTTCAACTTCCGCCTTAGTTGCGAGGTTGAAATCGCCAATGATTGAATGTTTGAGAGCCGAAGCGGCCACAGCAAACTCTAAGGCATGCTGTGGGTCGGTTTTCGGTTGGTTCAGCATGTAAATCAGACCGGCGGCAAAGCTATCCCCTGCCCCCACTCGATCAACGATATCCGGGATGTCGTAAGTCGGGGCATTGTACAAATTGCCATTCTGCCAGAGGATCGCGCTCCAGGTGTTGTGATCAGCCGATATTGAACCACGTAGGGTAATGGCGATAGTTTTTAAACGAGGGAAGCGCCCCGCCAATTGCTCGCAAACTGTGCCATACTTTTCGGCTTTCACTTTCCCTCCGGTCACATCCGTATCCGGAGCAATGATACCGAAGACCTTCTCGGCATCCTCCTCATTGGCTACTGCCAGGTCGCACAGCTCCACCAACCCAGCCATGACCTCCCCGGCCGGTTTGCCCCACTTCCACAGTTTGGCTCGGTAGTTTAAATCGCAGGACACGGTTAAGCCAAGATCACGAGCAACTTTAAGTGCCTCCAAACAAACTTTAGCGGCACCTTCTGATACAGCCGGGGTGATGCCGGTCCAGTGGAACCAGGAGGCTTCTTTAAGGATCTGTGGCCAGTCGAACATACCGGATTGCAATGTTGCAAAGGCCGAACCAGTCCGATCGTAGATTACTTTGCTACCACGCTGGGCAGCGCCGTTCTCGAGGTAATAAATACCCAAGCGCTCACCGCCGCGCACGATATTCCCAATCGCGACGCCGTATTGGCGAAGGAATTGTAAACATGCCTCGCCCAAATCATTGGATGGGAGGCGCGTAACAAACTCAGACTGCAAGCCGAGGACGGCTAAAGAGACTGCTACATTGGATTCGCCACCTCCATATAAAGCATCGAAGGAGCGGGCCTGACCAAACCGCTGTCTACCGGGTGGAGACAACCGCAACATGATCTCTCCGAAGGTTACAACGTGAGGGGTCATAGATTGTTCCTTATTCATTAATTGATTAATCGCTCTTATTCTTGCAGCTTTAGTAAAAACTGGAATCTTTATTCCGCCTGAATCTTGCCCTCTGCCAGGGCTCGGCGGAATAAATCCATGGTCTCGGCCACTCCCTTGTCCAGTGGGGTAGTATGCAACAGACCGATGGCATCTATCAGCGCTGTGTTATCCACTTCTGGCGGGAAAGGCAATGATACATCCTCGAAGGTGATCCTTCCGAGAGCAGAAGGTTCAGCCCGCCCAATTGAGGTGATCACATCTATCGTGCTAACAGAATCTCCGCCCAGGTTGAAGATCTCAGCTCCGTGCATATCAGCCCGGGAAGACTGGATGAATGCCCGGGCGGTATCGTCGGCATATTGGAAGCAGTACCGTCCGCCGTATGAAATGTGATAGGGCTTACCAGCCGCGGCCGCGAGAATGGCCTTGGTGGGTGTGGAGGTCAAGCCTTGGTCGCGTCCAGCTCCGTATACCACATAAGGCCGCAAACCTATACTGCTAATGCCCTCGTCTCTGAAATAGACTGAGGCGGTACCCTCGTTGGCCTGCTTGTAAACGCCGTAGTGCGAGTGCGGTTTGAGTGGGGCGTTGTGAGCCAGAGGCTCGTCCGGGTATTCCTCACTCAGGCCGTAGACAGCAGTACTGCTGGCGTATACCAGGCTTTTCAGTCCTAAGCGCTTGGAAGCCTCGAACATATTGACTGTGCCGACAACGTTGACGCGTGCACCAGCCACAGGATCAGCTTTACAGAAGGGCAATTGCAGTGCGGCCAGGTGGATTACCCGGTTGGCATGACTCTCTTTTAAAGCATTTTCCACCATAAAATAATCCGAGATATCCCCTTGCAGAAATTGGATATGGGCGATCTCATCGTCGTTCAATACCAGCTGTAATCGGTGACGTCTAGAGTGCAAATCAAGGACTGCTACCGGGACCTGCTCCCGTACCAGATTGCGCAACACCCAAACACCAATACAGCCAGTCGCTCCGGTGACCAGAAAGCGTTCTTCACTCATGACACCTCCATTACCCATCTGTTGTTTAGTAAGAACACAAGGACTGGAGCAACCACACACTTAAACAGGATATAGCTTCTCTTCCTGAAAAGCTCTAATGATAGACTTAGATCACTTGGCTACCTAGCGGCTGACTGCCAGCCAGCGCCGGTTCCGATAGAGGCACCTTCGCTGGTTATGAAGTAGATCGGTTCGGCAATCTCACGCGGGGCTGCCCAGCGCTAAAAGACCTGCTCGGCCTCGCGGATTTTCTTGTCAGCTTTAAATCACAAACCGATCAACTTACGTGCTTGTTTGATCGTTGCTAATGGACGGCCTAGAGCGCGGGCTATCTCGGCCGTCTCGTGCACCAACGACGGTGTGTCAACTAGCTTCCCACTGTGATCAAAGGGGAGATCTTCTGTCCCGACCCGTACATGATCACCATTCAGGATGGCCGCCGTGATAATCTCACGCTGTCCATCGCCCATAATACTGACATTACAGACGCAGCCCTCTGGCATCAGCCGGCGACGGTACATGTATTCCTCTATCGTAGGCGGGCTCCATGTCCCACCCGGCCAGCCGAAGAATAGAGTGGTCACATAAGGTGGTTTGAGTAGCTTTTTATTGATCAGGTATCTCAGGTTCCAGATTGAACCCGCGTGCCAGACCTCCCACTCGGGGATGACTTTATATTTTTTGCACAACCGGATGTAATCGACCAGCTCATCCTTGAGATGCAGCACATTGAAGTCCGAGCCGACAAAGGCTTCGTCGTGGTGGTTCAGAATTATCGAGATCATGTCGGCCTTGTTCTCAAAGGCTGCCATACGCTCCGGGATTTGCAGGCTTGACATCCCACATTGGACGATGATATCGGATTTAGACCGAACCGCTCGCAACATTTCGGCCCACTGGCCTTCAGCGTGGGCGTGTAGGATTGTCGCACCAGCTTCACGACAACGTCGGCCTTCCTCGGCGATCGCTTCCGGCGTGCGCGGGTATTTCACGTGCGGCTGGAGCCAGCTAATGTTGGGGGTGGCGATAATGATTAGAGGTTCCATTGTGAGATCCTCCAGGTAGGGGGAAAGAAGATATGGACAACTGGTAAGTCCAATTTACCAAAGTATAGCATCAATTAAAGGCTAAAACAAGTAGAGTGATAGGGGAATCACCTCTAATTCAAATGCAGGGCCCTAATTTAGGAAGGGTTATATATGGCGGTGCGGGGAATATCGCGCTACCAGGTAGTGAATAGCGTGCGACAGCGCAGGTTGGCAGGGATCTGATCTGGTGAAAAGGGGACGTTCAGTTAGGATGGTTCAACGACATTGTCAAAGATGACCAACGACTCGAGATGCACATCTAGGTAATCCCAAGCTTTGCACGCGGCCTTGTCGCGCTGGGTATCTTTTTCGGCCAGTTCCAGTTTCTCGGCGATGTCGGCAAATTCGAGCAAGAGCGAGTTAACGGCTTTCCTCTATTTACTCCCACCTGCGCGTAACAGACTGACCTTTTTGTTAAGACTTGCTGAAACTACCTTCGACAGAATGTTCTTTGAGCGAAGTACCTGTTTTCGAAAGTGATTCCTTAGCGATGGCATGCACAATCCTGGCACGGGCCTTGGCCCTTTCAGCGATGAACGTTTCCTCTCCCGTTTGGACAAGCCACTCGAAGAACCGCTGAGCGCTATGCCGAGTATTCGCCTCGGCGCGTAGCAAAGCGGAGATCCTAGTATAGGAAACCCTCAACCCACTTAACAGATTTAATTAATCCAGTGACCGACGAGGGACTTTCAGGCGAGGGAGCCTCAAGCGACTATCGCCGATCCCGCAACTGAACATTAACAAAAATGCCGTCCTTCAACGGCACTCATTGTGACCGACGAGGGACTTGAACCCTCAACCCACTGATTAAGAGTCAGTTGCTCTGCCATTGAGCTAGTCGGCCTGACCTATCGTTCCCGCGCTTGGCGCAGGGGATGATACCTTAAGAGCAGGGGGGTGTCAATGCAGGT
>JBGQIO010000080.1:0-14922 GCA_041498515.1 Anaerolineae bacterium | reverse complement strand
GTGCGCCAGAATGCAACTGCAGCCATGCCATGCGCTAAAACTGCAAAAAGAGGCGGGGTCTGGTATGTGTAATAAGTCCAGCATTGGCGGGTGGTGCCCCACAGTTCTAGGAAATAGCCGAGTCCCGAGCCTGCGATAAAGATCAGGAGGGCTGCACGATGGTCAGTGGGTGTTAGTATGAGAAGAGTACAGAGAAGCAGAGCGAGAATGGTATAGGATTTATTAAATGTTGGAGCTACAAAGATGAGCATCAAAAAATAAAATGTGGCGAAGGTAACCCAATAAAGAAAGCGATAGAGCCGCTCGTTCACCTTGGGCACGAAATAACTGAAGGTACGCGTGAGGCGGTCAATGGAAAGAGTGGCGATTGGCCAGGCCGGTATGATCCAGAGAGGAGGTCGTTCGCTCGTGTAGTAGAACCAGAGCTTGGTTTGAGTACCCCAGGATTCGATAACGAGCCCGCCTATCGTGGCGACCAGAATGATGAGGCTGTCCCTCCGCAAGTCGGCGCGGGCTACGATGGTCAGTGACATGAATAAGAATATGCCAATTAGCAGCCAGTCTATATACAACCACCAGGCACCCTTCCAATCGATGTAGGAGAGCACTTCTTCGGCCAACGGCCACCAAATGTAGATTATGAGGAAGATCACAAGAAAAAAACCGCTTATCAGAATTGTGGATGAATGGGTCCAGCGGATGAGCGGGATAGGGCGACGCATTGGCAAATTATATCCATTTTGTATCTGATCGTCCCAACTGAACTAGGATCGAGAAGACTCCACTCCTCCTCAAGTGAGGAATTAGGTCTTTTATAAGAAAAATGCAATTAGTTATCATATTTTTATCAGATTGTATATACCTATTATTGACAAAAGATCGGTTTGGTATATAATGATATTAGTTTGTTGCTACAACATACTAAATATCCCATGGATCTAAAAAATACAACCGACCATGTTTTTGTGCGCGAAATGAATTTATCCTCTGTGCTGCGGATGATCTACAGCAAGGCACCACTTTCGCGCGCCCAACTGGCGGCAAAAACCGGGTTGAATAAATCCACTATCTCAAGTTTGGTCGAGGATCTACTCGATCGTAAACTTATTCACGAAACGGGGATTAATTCTGTGGGAACCGGCCGGCCGGCCACGCAGTTGGAAATCAATCCGAAGGTAGGCGCAGTGATTGGTGTTGAGTTGGGCGTGGATTTTGTAGCCGTCGTGCTGACAGATTTTTTGGGTGGCATCCTTGGACGTAAACAAATAGGTGCCGATCCCGCTGCCTCGCAGGAAAAGACTTTTGGTCAAACACAGACCCTTATAGAAGAGATGGTCCTCTTATGCCGAAAATTGGGTTTGCGAGTCCTGGGACTTTCTTTTTCAATACCCGGTACCGTTGATTTGGATAATGGAGTTCTAATCTTTGCTCCAAATCTACATTGGCATAATGTACCTCTAAGAGATATATTTTCCGCATCCACCGGACTTAAAGTCTTCATCGAAAATGACGCCAACGCAGCGGCGCTTGCCGAGCATTTATTGGGCGTGGCCAAGCATTTAAGGGATTTTATTTTTGTCTTTGCCGGCGTAGGTCTGGGCGGAGGTTTATTCCTGAACGGCCAGTTGTATCGCGGGAAGGGCGGTTACGCGGGTGAGATCGGTCATACATCGATCATCGCGGAGCCTTTTCAACAGCTATGCGATTGCGGTAATTTGGGTTGTTGGGAAACATACGCCAATCAAGTATCGATCATCCGACGCGTGCAATCACGTTTAGATACGAAGCGGAGCAGTCTGAACCCATCCTCGATGGCTAAACAGAATGCCCCGCTTTCTATTTCCATTATCAAGCAGGCCGCGGATGACGGTGATACCGATGCCATCGACTCTCTAGCTGAAGCCGGTATTGCGATGGGGAACGGGTTCGCGGGCCTGGTCAATATTTTTAATCCCGAAAAAATAATCCTGGGTGGACCCATCAGCATAGCTGGGGATTATCTCCTGCCGGCCATCAGACAAAGTGTAAACAAACGTGCCATGCATGAAATCGTCCTCCAAACCGAAATCAATCTTTCGGCTTTTGGTCCGGACGCCAGCCTGATTGGCGCTGCTGCAGTGGTGGTGGATGACATACTCACCAATCCCACTCATGTTGATAAGGAGGTGATGCTCGGAAGAATATCAGATCCTATGGTCGTTTGAACGTCGATATCCGATAATTAATCAGAAGGAGAAGAAAACATGTCTAGAAAGAATTTGTACGGCCTATTGGCTGTACTACTCGTTGCCGCATTCGCGCTATCAGCGTGCGGCCCTGCTGCAACTCCGACGCAAGCTCCGCCTGCTCCAACAACAGCTCCCGCCATGCCCGCCGCAACAACAGCTCCCGCTGCAACAACGGCACCAGCATTTGCGGTCGGTATTGTTCTGCCGACCAAGAACGAGCCAAGATGGATCCAGGACGAGACGAGATTCAATGATGCCTTCAAGGCCTCTGGCACGACCGTTCAAGTGCTCTTCAGCGACGGTGATTCTGCCAAGGAAAAGGCGAACGTTGAATCATTGATCAGCCAGGGCATCAAAGTCCTCATCATTTGCCCGCAGGATGCAACTGCCGCTGCTGCTGCCGTAGATGAAGCCCATGCAGCCGGGGTCAAGGTTATATCCTATGACAGATTGATCCGCGATACCGCTTCTGTCGATTATTATGTAACCTTTGACAGCAATTCCGTTGGGGCAGCTCAGGCACAGTACTTGGTCAGCCATGCCACCGGAACCAAGAACCCACTCTATCTATATGCGGGTGCCGCGTCTGATAACAATGCCTTCCTATTCTTCGAGGGCGCCTGGGAAGTGTTGCAACCCAAGATCGCTGATGGCACTTTCGTGATCAAGAACTCCGACAAAGCTGTCGGTCTCCAGGCTAATCCTACGTTAACTCGCGACCAGGAGAGCACGATCATCGGCCAAATCACCACTAACTGGGATTTCAATGTTGCCAAGAGCTTGGCTGAGGCCAACCTGACAGCTGCCAAAGCTGCTGATAAGGGCAACGTGTTTATCCTGGCCCCGAATGACGGCACCGCCCGCTCCATTGCTGACACATTTGCTGCCGACAAGGACGTCAAGAGCTACCTCATCACCGGTCAGGATGCAGAGGAAGCCTCCGTCCAGTACATCATCGATGGCAAACAGTCCATGACGGTTCTAAAGGACGTACGCACGCTCGTCAAGGATGCGATTGCCGCGGCACAGGCTTTTCTCGGAGGCTCAACCCCTCCCAAAACCACTACCTACAACAATGGCAAGGTCGACGTTCCGGCCAAACCATCCCCGGTGGTTACCGTTGATAAGACCAACGTCAAAGCTGCAGTGATCGACTCCGGCTACTGGCCGGCCGCCGATTTTAAGAACGTACCGTAAGAACTGCGCTTCGTTAATAACAGGAATAGTGATGGTTTCAACCATCACTATTCCTGTATAATTATTCTGTATCATTACCATTTTATAGGGTGTCTGCACCCAGGCACCGTCGAGTGTGAAGGTCTATTCGCAAATAGATGCACTTGTAATAAAATTTAGATGGAATTTTCTCAGGATGTTAAGGTATTAATTGGTATATGCAATATCCGGGAACTTATAGCTATTATCTGCCAGAGGGCGGTTGCTATCACCTGCAAACCGCTCTCTTCTATGTTTAGTCCTAGCTCAAGGAGATAGCGATGAAACCTGAGGCAAAGGCAGAACCCATCGTGGAAATGCGGAACATCAAAAAGAGCTTCGGTGCTGTCCAGGCACTGCGAGGAGTGGACCTCCTATTGCGCAAAAATGAAGTGTTGGGGTTAATGGGTGATAACGCCGCCGGCAAATCTACCCTGATGAAGGTGCTCAGTGGAGCCTATATCCCTGAGGAAGGAGAAATCTTCATTGAAGGGAAGAAGGCGCATATCTTCAATCCCATGGACGCACGACGGCGGGGTATCGAAATGGTGTATCAGGACTATGCCCTCAGCAACAACCTGGATGTGACCGCCAACGTTTTTATGGGACGAGAAGTGGTGAGCGTGCAAGTTGGGCCGATCGGTGTACTTAATCAGCATCATATGGAGGTAGATACGCAGCGCCTGCTGGATCGTCTAAAGATTGATATTTCCTCTGTCCGCTTGAGAGTGGAGAGGCTGTCCGGTGGACAGCGACAAGCGGTGGCGATTGCCCGGGCGACAGCTTTCGATGCAAAAGTCACGATCATGGACGAGCCCACGGCGGCCCTGAGCGTGGCGGCCATTAGCAAGGTACTCGATTTGATACGGGAACTTAAGGCGCAGGGCTCTTCGATCATCATCATCAGCCACCGCCTGGAAGATATCTACCAGGTGAGCGACCGAATTATGGTGATGCGCCTGGGACGCAAGGTCTGTGACAGTCCTGTTACCGGTGATCTTCACGAGTTCCGCGAAAAAGTGGTGGCCTATATGATCGGCGCCCGAAATGACTTTGCTGAGAAAGCGGTTGCCTGATAAGCGCCTGGAGGCTTAAGATGTCGTTCATCAATAATGCCCGGAAATTATTGCAGGAAAATATTCGTGAATATGGGATGTTCATCGCCCTGTTTGTTATCATGGCGATCTTCGCAGTCACAACGAAAGGCCTCTTCATTTCGTCGAGAAATATAGTCAACTTGGTGAATCAAACTGGCTACATCGCGGTATTAGCGGTCGGTATGACGCTGGTCATTGTCATAAAACATATCGATCTGTCAGTTGGTTTTCTGGCAGGCTTCCTCGGAGCGGTAGCAGCCCTCACGATGGAGGCCTGGCACCTACCGGTCTATGTGGTCATACCGCTCGTGATGGCGCTCGGGGTTCTGGCGGGGATGGTCACTGCTTTCCTTGTGGCGCAGATGAAAATCCCGGCTTTTGTTGCAACCCTTGCTGGCTGGTTGGGTTACAGGGGGGCACTGCAGCTTGTGACTGCGGCAAGAGGCACGATCATTATTTCGGATGATGCTTTTAACGCGATCGGCAACGGCTTTATTCCAGACATTCCGGATATTGGGATTTTACCGGGTGTTCATAAGGTAACGCTTATCCTCGGATTATTGATCATTATCCTGTTCATCATAAATTCAGTTAACGATCGCAGAAAAAAGCAAGCTTATAACTTCGAAGTACTACCGATGGATATGTTCCTGCTTCAGCTGATATTCATATCGGCTTTAGTTGGCGGCATCACCTGGATCATTGCGGGATACCAGGGACTCTCATGGACAGCCGTTGTCGTATTGATAGTGGTCCTGATCTATGATTTCATTACCACAAGGACAGTGCTCGGCAGACATATTTACGCTGTCGGTGGAAATCCGGAGGCGGCTGAGTTGAGTGGCATTAATGTAAAAAATTTGACTTACGTGGTCTTCGCTTCGATGGGCATGCTAGCCGGTTTGTCAGGAATGCTGTACGCCTCCCGTTTGCGATCTGCCACAACGACAGCTGGTAACCTGTTTGAATTGGATGCCATCGCGGCGGCATTTGTGGGTGGTGTATCGGCGACTGGCGGCGTGGGTAGAGTGATGGGGTCACTCATCGGAGCGTTGGTTATGATTTCATTGACAAATGGCATGAATTTAATGGGCATGGACATATCCTGGCAATACATCATCAGAGCCATGGTTCTTGCGGCAGCAGTTATATTTGATGTGACATCCCGGAACAGGGCAAAATAATTATAGAATTGCGCTTGATAATCCGAATAGTGCATGTCATATCATTATCTTTATGTGTTATAAACATGGCATTCAGGAATTAGTAATCCAAACCTGAAATCAATCTTTCGGCTTTTGGTACGGATGCCAGCCTGATCGGTTTTGCTGCGGAAGTAGTCTATGACATTCTCAGTAATACAACTCAGGTTGATAAGGAGGTGATACTCAGAATAATATCAAATCCCATTGTTGTTTGAACCTCGATATCCGATAATCAATTACAAGGAGAAGAAAACATGTCTAGAAAGAATTTGTACAGCCTGTTGGTTGTACTCCTCGTAGCCGCATTCGCACTATCAGCCTGCGGCCCTGCTGCAACTCCGACGCAAGCCCCGGCTCCAACGACAGCACCCGCCATGCCTGCCGCAACAACAGCTCCCGCTGCAACAGCGGCGCCTGCCGGTGGTAACGTGGAAGTATTCTCATGGTGGGTTGGTCCAGGCGAAGCTGATGGTCTGGCCGCCATGGTCAAGATCTTCCAGGCTCAATACCCCAATGAGACCTTTGTGAATGCTGCCGTGGCTGGTGGCGCCGGCACAAATGCTAAAGCTGTTCTGGCGACCCGCCTGGCAGCTGGCGACCCGCCGGATACCTGGCAAGCTCATGCTGGTCAAGAGACCATTGCCACCTATGTGACTGCCAAGCAGGTTCAACCGCTTGATGATCTCTTTGCCAAGACCGGATTTGGTGCTGTTCTACCCAAGACCCTTCTGCCCCTTATCTCGCAGGATGGCCACCCATACAGCGTACCGGTGAACATTCACCGCTCGAACGTTATGTGGTACAACCCGAAGGTCCTGGCGGCTGCCAAAGTAACTCTGCCTGCCGGAGGATTCGCAAGCCTGGCTGATTTCTTTGCTGCTTGCGATAAGATCAAGGCAGCAGGCAAGACGTGCTTATCACTCGGTGCTCCCTGGACCGCCATCCATCTCTTCGAGAATATCATGATCGGCACGATAGGTCCCGATAAGTGGAATGGCCTGTGGACCACTCCGCCCACTACCGACTGGGCAGGTGCGGATGTCAAGGCCGGCATTGCGAACTATGGCAAGGCTTTAAGCTACACCAATAGCGATGCCTCCACACTGCCTGATTGGCAGACCGCTTCCAAGCTCGTATCTGATGGCGATGCCGCCTTCAATATCATGGGCGACTGGGCCTACGGCTACTTTGCGAACCCGCCACCCAACGGCCTCGCTCTTAAGCCGCATACGGACTTCGACTGGACGCCTGCTCCTGGTACGCAAGGCATCTTTGTCTTCCTATCCGACAGCTTCGTGCTGCCGGTTGGAAACAAGAATCCTGCCGGTACGTTGGACTGGCTGACCGTCGCCGCCTCAAAGGCTGGTCAGGAAGCCTTCAACCCGCTCAAGGGTTCGATTTGCGCCCGCACGGACTGCGATCAGAGCCTGTTCAGTGAATATTCACAGAACGCCGCCAAGGATTGGTCTAGCAATACTGTGGTGGGCAGCCTGATGCACGGTGTAGTTGCCGCTCCTGCTTGGGCGACCTCGATCGGAACCGCGATCGGTCTCTTCCAGGCTAGTAAAATGGATGCAGCCGCTCAGACTACTTTCCAGACGGCGCTGGCTGCTGCCTGCAAATCAGACGGTACCTGCAAGTAGAAATATAAAGAGCACGAATATAATGAAATGGGCGACTCATAGCGAGCCGCCCATTTTGAAATCACCAGCCAGTCGTTCCTGTCAGGAATCATTGTCATGTACGTTGGAGTGTTTGGATAAACTTGACAGTTAAGACATCGACCACTATGATTGAAATGAATCTTCCCGCGCAAAGAAAGGCAGTTCATGGCTCATAGATTCGAGCTTCGCATCCCGCAGTTTATTCTTGCACTTATCTTGATGCTTCTGGGTGCTGTAACTTTATTTACCCTGTCACGTATAAAACTGGTCATAGGTAGTAGTAACCTGACCTCGATCGGCATCCTGATCGGCGGGCTCGTCTTATACATCGGTGTGTTGATCATCGTAGCAATGTTCAATAATGAATCCATACTTTCCATAGCAATTCTCCTACCTTCGATTGTTGCGGTTGCAATCTTTGTTTATGGCTTTATCGGATGGTCCATCCGAGTATCGTTAAGCAAGTGGAAGGGTCTCACCCCCGATTATACGTGGGTCGGCCTACAACAATACTTTAACTTGTTCAACAATGACCCGCGCTTCATAATCGACATCCGCAATACAGCAATGTTCACCGTCGGATTTATCAGCGGGTGTCTGATTATCGGACTGGGTTTAGCAATATTGCTTGATCAGAGACTGAAAGGCGAAGCCCTATTTCGTGGTATTTTCCTGTTTCCCATGTCGATTTCATTCATTGCTTCAGGTGTGGTCTGGGCATGGCTCATGAATCCGGCTGTGGGAGACCGTATCACCGGAATCAATCTCATTTTCAAATCCCTTGGTCTCAACTTTCTGATTAGCCTTTGGCACTCTACACCTCAGCCCTGGGGGATGGCTTTTACGGTGATCCCGGCTGTCTGGCAACTTTCTGGTTTTACCATGGCACTCTATTTGGGAGGAATCCGCAGTATTTCGGATGATCTGCGTGAAGCAGCCCGTGTGGACGGAGCGAGTGAATTCCAGATTTACCGTTACATCATTTTACCCATGCTTCAACCCGTAACGCTCAGCGCGGTGATCATCCTGGGGCATATGTCACTCAAGATATTCGACTTGATCGTAGCGCTCGGTAATAAAGCCATCAGTCTGGACGTGCCAGGCATCTATATGTGGGTAACGACGTTCGACGGCACAAATTATGCTCAAGGGGCTGCGATAGGTGTCCTGATGCTTGTCAGCGTGGCAGTCCTTGTTATTCCATATTTGTACCAAAATATGCGAACGGAGATCGAGCTATGATCCGCCGAACTGTTTTTAATTATCTTTTTTATATAGTCCTGATCGCCCTGGCACTTGTATATTTGTTGCCCGTTTATTTAATGGTACTTACCGGGTTTAAACCTTTTGACCAGGTCGATCTTAAGACCATGTGGACCTTGCCAACCACAGGGCTTCATATTGATAATTTTCTCGCCGGTTACAAACAATTAGCTCCGAACCTGAATAACAGCCTGGCTATGGTCATACCAGAGGCACTGCTTTCATCCCTTCTTGGGTCAATCAATGGGTATTTACTTGCTAAATGGAAATTCCGGGGCTCAAACTTGATATTTTCCCTGATCCTGTTCGGGATGTTCATCCCATACCAAAGCATCCTGATCCCGCTGGTTAAATTCATGCAATACATCAAGTTATATGGTGACTTGCCCGGCCTGGTGCTGGTACATATCATCTATGGCATACCCATCACAACCCTGATCTTTCGAAATTATTATGCAGGGATCGGAACTGAGATCCTGGAAGCCGGGCGAATTGACGGTGCGAGTTTAATAGGTCTTTATCGCTACATCATGTTCCCTCTCTCGGCTCCAAGTTTTGCCGTGGTGATCATCTGGCAGTTCACACAGGCCTGGAATGAATTTCTCTTTGCAGTAATCCTGACCAATCAGGCTCATTGGCCGGTTACAGTGGCTTTGAATAATCTTGCAGGGAGCCAGCTTGTACATTGGAATGTGTTGATGGCTGCCACTTTATTGGCTGCTCTGCCGACCTTGCTGGTCTATATCTTCCTCGGACGCTACTTCCTGCGAGGTTTGATGGCAGGAGCCCTCAAGGGATAAAATCTTTAGCTGCTCTTTTGTGGCAGGTAGGAACACGGTCTGGGTGGATTTATCCTAATCTCTTTTACTGCTTTTTGGTAGGGCAAGAACATAACATAATGCATAAACATCTATACTTGTTTTCGCCATTCATTGGTTAAAAATAAAATACTTTGGTTAAGTTAATTATGCAGTACCATGTATTTGGATGGGAATAATGAAATATCGAGAACTTGGCCGGACCGGCTGGAAAGTTTCTGAAATTAGTTTTGGCGCATGGGCGATCGGCGGCAGCTGGGGGACGGTGGATGACAAGACCTCCCTGGCTGCATTACATCGAGCTGTTGACCTCGGTGTGAATTTCATCGATACTGCCGATGTTTATGGTGACGGCCTGAGCGAAAGACTGGTGGCCCAATTACGCCGCGAGCGCCATGAGACGATCTACGTCGCTACCAAGATAGGACGACGGCTCGATCCCCATACCGCAGATGGGTACAACCGTAAAAACTTGACCGGGTTTGTGGAGCGGAGTCTTAAGAACCTGGAAACCGAAGCGTTAGATCTACTACAACTGCATTGCCCGCCGACCGAAGTTTTTTACCGACCGGAGGTTTTCGAAGTCCTTGATGATTTGGTAAAGCAGGGTAAACTCCGATATTACGGCGTAAGCGTTGAAAAAGTGGAAGAAGGGCTGAAAGCCATCGAATATCCCAATGTCCAAAGCGTGCAGATCATCTTCAATATATTCCGGCAGCGTCCTGCAGATTTGTTCTTCGAACAAGCCAAACGAAGAAGGGTCGGCATCCTGGCACGCGTTCCGTTGGCGAGCGGATTGCTCACCGGCAAGATGAAAGCGGATACGAAATTTGAAGCAGACGATCACCGGGTTTTCAACCGCCATGGTGAATCTTTCGACCGCGGCGAAACTTTCTCAGGTGTCGATTATCAAACCGGGTTGAAGGCCGTCGAAGAACTTCGCGCTTTGGTTCCTCATCGGATGACCATGACGCAATTTTCACTGCGGTGGATCCTGATGTTCGATGCCGTGACCTGCGCAATCCCGGGCGCCAGGAAGGTAATCCAGGTGGAAGAAAATATACGAGCTGCGGATTTCCCGGCGCTGTCCAATGAGCTCCAGGCCAAAACCGAGCAACTTTATGAAAGACGCATTCGCGATTCGGTGCATCAGTATTGGTAAAAGAGAATCATATGACAAATCGCGTATTGAACTGGGGCTTGCTTTCGACCGCCCACATAAATCGCGCTCTCATACCCCCGCTCAAGGCATCCAAACGGAACCAGTTGTTGGCTGTGGCTTCTAGGAGCCAGGCTACCGCTGACGAATATGCGCGCGAACGGAATATCCCGCGTGCATTGGGCAGTTACGAAGCGATGATCGGCGACCCTGAGATCGATGTGATCTACAATTCGCTCCCGAATCACTTGCACGCCGAATGGACCATCAAAGCGTTGCGGGCTGGCAAACATGTTCTGTGCGAAAAGCCGCTTGCCCTGACGCTGACCGAAGCAGATGCGATGATCTCCGCTTCACGAGAGACAGGCAAAGTGCTGGCTGAAGCTTTTATGTACCGGCACCATCCGCAAACATTTAAGGTTAAAGAGATTGTCGACAGCGGAATGCTTGGCGATCTGCAGACAGTCCGGGGGGCATTCACATTCACCCTTACGGGGAAGAACGATATTCGATCCAGGAAAGAGACTGGTGGAGGCAGTATTTGGGATGTAGGCTGTTATCCCATCAGTTTTGCGCGGACGATCATGAATGCCGAACCTGTTGAAGCGTTTGGATGGCAGGTAATGGGAGCAGATGGGGCCGACGTTTCTTTCTTCGGGCAGCTCCGGTTCCCAAACGAACGCTTTGCCCAATTTGACAGTGGTTTCAAATCTCCGTCCCGGGCGCAAGTTGAAATCGTCGGCACGGCCGGTACCTTGAATATCCCTGAGCCTTTCAAACCCGGGCCCGCTGAAAAAATATATTTGAAACGTGGAGATCAGACCGAAACGATCAACGTGAAAGGCCGGGAGCTTTATATCGGGGAAGTGGAAGACATGGCCGATGCGATCTTGCTTGGCAAGCAGCCGCGCATCAGTCTGGCAGACAGCCGCGGCAATACAGCTGTTATCCTGGCCCTGATCGAGTCGGCACAGTCAGGCCGGCCTGTTAACTTGTAATATCACGGACATTATTTAAATTCCCGAAAGCCCTCACCCCCAGCGTTAAAGATGAATTAGTTCGGGTAGAAAAATATCGGTCGAATAATCGTTGACCTTGTTCTTTATAGTTACGGTTGTCTGATCCACAAGGTGATTGGACGATAAACGAAGGATGCAGGTAAGATCATCGGTTTATATCCGTTTTCCTTTGCAAAATCAATAAAGGGAGTCTCGAGGGTACCCGGATCGTTTTTTGTAAACCCGTCATAAGGTGATTCAAAGCCGGTCAAAATTGCATCCGGAGGTAACCGGCTCAGCAAGCCGGATAATTCATCAGGAGATGTAACTCCATATTGTGTGCGTCGTTGAGAGCTTAACAATAGAGAAGTGCGCCATGAAAATGGTCCTGTGGCAGTGAAGGGATAAGTGTCATAACCGGCTTCAAGCGGTATCATTGGAATGAGGGTCAATATCCTGCCTTTGGGTACATATTGTTTTAATTCAACACCAAACTCATGAACCTGGAGGGGAGTCCATTGAGATGGATTGGATAAGTACCCCAACTCAGATAGGGGATTAGTGACTTTTATGCTCGGATTCAAAGCGAAAATAATACATAGTATCGTCAAATAAAAACCCCATTTGTTCTTTTGATAAATCTCGAAACCTACTAAAGCCAGGATAACAACCAAAAAAGGAAGCGGGGCAAAAAAATACTGCTGCTGGGTGGGTGTGGGCGCGAAAGCCGTCAGGAATAATGTACCTGCAAAACCTGCCATGGCTAATTTACTTAGATCATATGGTGATTTTCTCCGCAAGAAAAAAACAAGAGAAGTAACTCCTACAAATATTAATAGAGCATAAAGTATAAAATCGATGGGTGAAGAAAGAATATGTGATAAGAAACCCCGGATCTTGGAACCGAGATCCATGTTTGATTTAAAAAGTAATTCTTGGTAGTAAATCGTATTAAGTCTTGGATAAACAAGATTTCCGTAAAAGAAGGCGTTTGGAGAATTAATGATCAATCCAAGCGCGGGGATCGCGGCAGTAAACAGACCGGCAGAGAACGATAATAAAGTTCTCGAAATCCTGGGTGGGTTTAGAACCAGCTTAAATATCAAAAACAAGAAGGACAGGAGCACGATCAGGCTGGCATAGTTAAAGCGTATTAGAGCTGCAAGGCAAATACAAGCGCCGCTTCCAAAGGCAGGCCAAGGAGATGAATATTTTTGTTGAATAAGTTCAATAAAGAACATTAATGCGAGCAAGCTGAAAAGGGAGGCCAGTGAATGATTTAATGCTTCGCCGGCAATCAGCAGCATGGAAGGATGATTGAGGAAAATATAGACAATCACAATTTCCCAAACGAACCCGGCGATGGATGGCCCGGTTTTCCAAAATAGCTTGAATATATACACAGTTAATAAACTACAAATCAGCCAACCAATGGCATTCAAAACCCTGCCGGCTAGATAATCATAACCCGATATCTTTGCGGTGAGTGCATAGAAAAGCACACCATACGGCATATGAGTGTAGGGATAGTTGATATAGGGCAGCAGACCACGATCTGCAAGTAACTGTCCGGCAGCGATAAATTGGTTTTCATCGTGGCTGAAACCCCAGTGAGCGCTTCTGCTTAAATAAATGAGCAGGACCAATAGATAATATATGTACTGAGCAATCAATTTGAGCGATTTCATTATATGGTTCTCGAGCTGGAATTATAACTGTTGTCCTCTTTTAACATTACGGGTTTATTATTTCGCGGATATTTCTCGATCCATACTTCTTCCCAGTGCATTTAAAGTGATTGACTTTATTTTTACCCTCGACTACACTTTCGGCATGCTTGCGCGTGTGTATTCTTGTGCGTTGATAGGCCTCGAAGGCGTGATCGTTGAGGTCGAAGTGGACGCTACGCAAGGCTTGCCTGGCACCGATATTGTCGGCCTGCCTGATAAAGCCGTTCAGGAAAGCCGGTCGCGCGTTCAGACCGCAGTAAAGAATGCCCGTCTTCGATATCCGCGCGAGCGTATTGTCGTGAACCTTGCGCCGGCCTCCGTCCGTAAAGAAGGACCTGCTTATGATCTGCCGATCGCTGTCGGCGTTTTGTTAATGCAGGGACTTATCCCGCCCAATTGCCTTGACGATGCGCTGGTGATCGGGGAAATGTCCCTGGAGGGAACCGTCAGGCACGCGCGAGGGATTCTCCCGATGGCTGCCAGTGCTCGCCAAAATGGATTCAAGCGGATCTTCGTCCCCGCCTCCGACGCACCCGAAGCGGCTCTCATTCCCGATATCGAAGTCTACCCGGTCCTCTCTTTGCGTGATCTCTATCAGCATGCGATCAAGCAGCAATGTATCAAACCGCAGCCTTATATCGAGGCGGAAGCCGTTGCAGGCCCGGCACCCACGGATTTCTGCGAGATCAAGGGACAAGAACATGTCAAACGCGCACTGGAAGTTGCGGCAGCCGGCGGGCATAATGTCATGACATTGTAGACGATAAACCATTGCTCTCCGGAGTGAACCAACCCTCCAATCTTACTGCACCCTCCCTAGACAGTAGCACTTTCAGATTGAGCATTTGCATTATCTGTCTTTTGTCAGCCGGTGATATTCCGAGGTCTTTACCCAATGTACTCACAATCTTTGCAGCAAACTGCTCTAGGCTTTTCAAGTCGTCGGCGGTTGGGATACTTTCCAACTCCTTAGCAATCTTTTCGGCCTCTGAATTAACCACCTTCAGCTGCGCGTCTATTGCAGCCTTTTGCTCTAAGTACTCTGTTTTGCTCATTTCAAAATCCGGGTCCAGATACACTAGTTGCAATTTTGCCTTCTTTTGTTTCAACTTCTCTATTGCCGCCTGCAGAGTTTCAAGGTGCTTGATCTGTCTTGCCTGTTTTTCCTTTTCCTGATCGATTGTCTGCTCGTATCCTTCTCGCAAGGATGCGGGATTTAGTAGGACTTTTACTATCCCATCCCAGACCAAAGCCTCTAGTACGCTTCCCGACACGCTTTTGTTTGAGCAATGTCCCTGCGAAATTCTATGCCGGTATATTGCACCGTCATGTAATCGCCTATTCCTGCCAGCCTTTGCCGTCTGCGTCACATAGGCTTTTTTGCAATCCGCGCAGATGACCATGCCGCTTAACAGGTAAAACCTCTTTGGCAGCCCGCGTGTGTATTCCTTGTTATCTTTTAGAAGATCTTGGGCGGTCAGGAATGTGTCAGCGTCAACGATTGGGTTGCATTCGATCTTAATCCACTCCGACTCATCACGCTTG
>JBGQIO010000079.1:0-15176 GCA_041498515.1 Anaerolineae bacterium | reverse complement strand
GCAGTTATAGCCTTACCGTCAGCGCCCTTCAGGTTTACAACAATAGCTTCTGCACCGGCGACGGTCGGGAACATCTGGATACCCTGGGCAGCCGTAAATTGGTCGGCATTTAAAATAGCATCTGATGCACCAAAGTCTACGGTCTTAGCCGTGATCTGCTTGATACCGCCACCAGAGCCAATGGACTGGTAATTAAACTTAACTGATGGGTCCACATAAGCATAGTCATAGAACCACTGGCTATAAAGAGGAAACGGGAAAGTCGCCCCAGCACCAGTAATTTGAATAGAACCGGCGGGGAGGGCTGCAGGCATGGAGGAATCAGGTGTAGCAGTAACAACTTGATTTACAACCTGGGTCTCAACAACCGGCGCGGCTGGGGTCGTTGCACACGCCGCTAACAGAAGGCTTAATCCTACTGCGATGAAAGCGAACGAACGAACAAATTTAGGCATTTCTTATCTCTCCTTTTGAATAATTTTTCATATAAATGTTATCAGCCGGCTTTTAAGGCCAGAGGAAGAACAAGTTAACATCTTGTTAAATCTCAACCTCGAGGGTCATCAAAAACCCTTGGGGCTGAAAATAAAACTGCCTGCCGGAGCAGGCAGGCAGCGTCTCCGCAAGGAGACAAAAAGGAGGAGAGAAACCTGTGCTAACCTTTTTCTTTTCTTTCCTGGACATGCAATTCAAAGAACGGAATAGGAGCGTCTTCATCCCACAACCAGGTATTTAAGTCAGTGAGAGAATGATAGGCAGTCAGGTCCAGGTGAAGAGGTGTTACTGAAACGAAGCCTTCTGCCAAAGCGCCAATATCAGTGCCGCGTTCAGGAACACCGGTTGGCGCATCGCCCCCGATCCAATAATAAGGATGACCTCGTGGATCAAGGCGTTCATCCAAGCGGCTGTGATAAACGCGCAGACCCTGCCGCGTTAATCGAAAACCGTTTATGTCTTCATCTTTTAGGAGAGGCACGTTGACGTTCAACAGGATTTCCGATGACAAACCATTATCGATCACATGCTGAACAACTTTGTTCGCTGCATGCGCCGCAGGACCGAAATCAATTTCCCCTAAATAACCATCGACCGTTTCCAGCGAGACCGCGATACCGGGCACACCGGCGATCACCGCTTCCATGGCGGCAGTTACTGTCCCGGAATATGTTACATCGTGACCGAGATTGGCGCCCAGGTTGATACCGGAGACAACGAGATCAACCGGGTCTTTGAAATAGCCAAGTGTAGCAAGAGCTACACAATCTGACGGAGCGCCATCGCTGGCAAAGGCCACGGAACCATCCGCGAGCCTAAATTCACGTACCCGCAAAGCGCGGTCGAGAGTCTTGACATGCCCGCCACCCGACCAGTTTCGATCTGGGGCGAGGATACTGACTTTACCGATTTTACGCATTTCCTGCGCCAGAGCCAACAACCCGGGAGCGAGTACACCATCATCGTTTGTTACTAGAATGTGTTTGTTCATAATATTATTAGTTTTGCATGGCGTTCATCCACTCATCGGCGGCGCTTTTGAGCGACATCTATTCCGAAGACAGCCAGCATTAGTATTGTCATAACCAAAAGGAATACAACGTCCATGCTCATCACTCTCCTTTAATTCCAACCCTATCTTAGCCCAATCGGTTTAAGAGCGACCTAAGAACTAGTTAACATTTGGTAAACAATTTTGTAATGTGAAGACTTTGAGATTTCGTGAAACACCAGATACCAAAACTTATAAAGATCTTGGAATTGTAAAGAAGAACGTACTACCCCGTCCTTCGACACTATCCGCCCAAATCTTCCCACTGTGGGCTTCGATGATATGCCGTGCGATAGATAAACCAAGGCCTGTACCACTGCCCGTTCGCGACTTATCAACCCGATAAAAGCGCTCGAAAATACGCGGTACATCATCCGCGGGAATGCCTATACCCGAATCTTTGACGGCGAACTGAACTGCATCATCGGAAGATTCAGCTAAAAGAATAACCCGCCCGCCCGGGTGAGTAAACTTGACCGCGTTATGGATCAAATTGACCAAAACTTGTTCGAGACGAGATTGATCCACGCGAAGACTCGGTAAATCGTCCCTACATTCAACATGAAGGTCGAGACCCGCTCTTTCGGCTTGCATCTTCATGCGGTCAGCCGCGGATTGCAAAAGCTTCTTTGGCGAAATTGTATGGAGTTCCAGCTTCACCTGTCCCGACTCGATGCGCGAGAGATCTACCAATTCCTGCGCCATTTGGGTCAGCGCGTCGACCTCGGTAACCATGCGATCCAAAAAACGCGGCCCTACTTCCGGGTCTGAGAGAGCACCATTTTGTAAGGTTTCGGTCAGAGCCTTAAGGGAAGCGAGCGGAGTCCGTAACTCATGCGAGATATTGGAAATAAAATCACGCCGTACGGTTTCGAGTCGCTGCACCTTTGTAAAATCCTGAGCAAGCAGGAGGCTACCGCTAGCGTGCTGATCGGGGATCACAATGAGTTGAAGGAATTGGTGGCGGGTAGGGATCTCCACCGACTCGCTTTGTAATTCATTCGTCTTTTGGCAGCGCTGCCAGGCTTCGACCAATTGATGGTTCCGAACGACTTCAGTTACTGTCCGACCGAGCGGATCAGGATTTTCAAACAGTCTGCGTGCGGCAGGGTTCGCGAACTGAACTTGTCCATTTGAGTCGGCGATGAGCACGCCATCGGTTAATTGATCCAGTACCGTTGCCAGTCGTGACCGATCGGCTTCTTTCGCCAAGAGTTTAATATTCAGTGTCGAGACCAATGAATTAACAACGTTTGATAAATCTTCCAAGCCTTTCACATCAACAGGTAAGTTCTCCAAAGCTAATTTCGAATTATCTTTCTGGAGCAGGTCTCTTGAATAGTTATCAAGACGTCGGACCAATTTGAAATGCCGCCATATGAACCAAATCGTCACGATTATAGAGACGGTCGAAACAAAAATCAAAATGGATTCCATAAAATTGCCATTTCAAAGGATGATTCTTTTAAGGATTATCCCTCAAAACGATACCCGCCGCCTCTCACCGTGATAATACGCTTTGGTTTGCCCGCCTCTACTTCAATTTTTTGCCGGAGCCATCTCACGTGGACGTCCACCGTGCGGCTGTCGCCGATAAAATCCCAGCCCCAAACGCGTTCAAGGATAAATTCGCGCGAGAGCATCTTACCCCTGTGTTCCGCTAGAAAGAGAAGAAGTTCATACTCCTTGGGTTTAAGCTGCATAGGTTTGTTATCAAGGGTTACTTCCCGACGCGTCAGGTCAATCACGAGGTTTTCAAAAGACAACCTTTCATGAGGAGCTGAAGCAGTCTTGCCGAGCTCTTCCCGGAGCATGCGTGTTCTCCGCAACTGGGCTTTCACGCGCGCCATCAGCTCTCGCATCGAGAAGGGCTTGGTCAGATAATCATCGGCGCCCACTTCCAGGCCGACCACGCGATCAATTTCGTCGACGCGGGCCGTAAGCATGAGAATGGCAGTGGTCATCTCTTTGCGCAGAATGCGGGCGACTTCGAAGCCATCCAATTCGGGGAGCATCAAGTCGAGGATGATGAGATCGGGTTTTATGCGCCGAGCTGCTTCCAAGGCACTACGACCGTCGCCAACTGCTTCAACGACATACCCTTCCCTCTTCAAGTTATAAGCCAGAGTTTCCTGCAAGGACGGTTCGTCCTCAACCACAAGAATATTTTCAGCCATCAGGCATTACCCATATCAACTAACCAAATCTTCCGGTTATGTAATCTTCGGTACGTTTCTTTTTTGGCGACGTAAATATCTCCTTACCAACACCGAATTCAATCAGTTCACCCTGCAAAAAGAAGGCGGCGTAATCGGCTGTACGGCCCGCCTGTTGAACGGAATGCGGGACGAGCACAATCGTATAATCTTTTTTCAATTCCTGCAACGCAGCTTCGACTTTACCGGTTGAAATCGGGTCCAAGCCTGAAGTGGGCTCATCCAGCAAGATGATCTCAGGTTGAAGAGCAAGAGAACGGGCCAAACATAAACGCTGCTGTTGACCACCTGACAGCGCGAAAGCGGGATCATTAAGCCGGTCTTTGACTTCATCCCAAAGAGCTGCCAGTCTCAGGCTTCGTTCCACAGCTTCGTCCAAATGCGACCTGTGTTTTTCTCCCGCAAGCTCAAGGCCATAAGTAAGGTTTTGACGAATGCTCATCGGAAGAACAACCGGACGCGCAAACACCATCCCAACTTTACGGCGCAGCGCTATCACATCAGTTTCCGAGTCGAGGACATTCTGACCATCAATCAGGACCCGGCCGATACTGGCTTTGATGCTGGTCAGATCATTCAAGCGATTGAGACAGCGCAGCAGAGTGGATTTTCCACCCCCTGCTGGACCGAAGAGAACGGTCACTGACCTTTCGCGGATCCCCATGCTGATATCACCCAACGATTCGGTGCCGTCGGAATATTGGAGGGAAAGGTGATCAATAATAATTTTATCCATGGATTACCACTGTCTGCGCGCCCGTGCCCGTGAACGAATGATGGTTGCGATTATATTCATCGTCAACACAAAAAATATCAAGACAAGCGCCGTGCCAAACTGGATTTGAACAGGCATTTCAGGCACCTGCGTGGAAATAACGAATAAATGATAAGGCAAAGCCATCGTCGCGTCGAGCGGTGAATTCGGTAGACGCGGAAGGAAGAAAGCAGCACCCGTGAATAGGATCGGTGCCGTCTCGCCCGCAGCCCGCTCCAGACCGAGGATTACGCCCGTTAATATCCCCGGTAAAGCTTCTTTAAGGACGATGCGGCGAATTGTCTGCCAACGCGTCGCACCGAGGGAAATGCTCACCGTGCGGAACGATTGCGGTACGGCGCGCAATGCCTCTTCCGAAGTGCTGATGATAACCGGCAATGTCATGATGGAAAGTGTCAATGAAGCCGACAATATAGACGTTCCAAATTTTAAAAATAATACGAACAGCCCCAGCCCAAACAAGCCGTATACAACCGAAGGAATACCCGCCAGATTGATAATGGAAATACGGATCAATCGCGTCCAGCGATTATCCGCCGCATATTCAGCCAGGTAAATCGCCGCGGCGATCCCCAAAGGTACGGAAAAGAAGGCTGTACCGATCGTCAGGTAAAACGTCCCAATAATGGCTGGCAGAATGCCGCCTGCCCGCATACCATCCCTCGGGAAACTCGATAAGAATTCCAACGAAATGGCCGGTGCACCCTGCAACAGAATATAAATGATTATTCCAATAATAGGGATCACCGTCAGAATCGCCATGAAGGTGATCAACCCAAAGCCAAGACGTTCAGTGAGATTTCTGTCCAGATTAAAGATGTTTTTCATAATAATGGGTGCGTCGTTTGATCGTCGGTAATCCGGTATTAAGACGACCATCGATTCCGGATTCCCAATTCAAGATAATATCCTCTCGGCCCGCTTCTTTGCCTTGAATACAACGGAGGAGGCAGCAATGTTGACTCCCAGCGAAATCAGGAACAATACCAAACCGATGAAAAACAAGACATGATAGTGTGTGCTTCCATTGGAAACTTCTCCCATTTCGGCAGCGATCGTTGCAGTCATCGTGCGGACCGGGGAAAACAAACTGCCCAACGATAAAGCCAATACAGGCGCATTACCCGTCACCATCATAACGGCCATGGTCTCACCGATGGCACGCCCGATCCCCAACATAATAGCGGTTAACACACCGGAGCTTGCCGCAGGGAAGGTCACACGCCAGATTGTCTGCCAGCGGGTCGCACCCAGTGCCCATGCGCCCTCACGATAAGCGCGTGGCACCGCATCCAGCGCATCTTCGGCTACCGAAACAATCGTCGGGACGGCAATCCCACCCAAGAGCAAAGAGCCGGTAAATGCGGTCAGACCCGTTGGGAGGTTCAAAAGGCGGCGCAGAAATGGAACCAGGACCAGGATCCCGATGAACCCGAGCACGACCGAGGGGAGTCCACCTAACAGTTCAACCAACGGCTTGAGAATCTCACGCATCCAGCGCGGAGCGATCTCGGAGATGTAAACCGCTGTACCAATACCAAATGGAATCGCGATCATCCCGGCGCCAACTGTGACGATAAATGAACCAGTCAATAAAGGAAGAATGCCAAAGTTGTTACCTTCAATGGGATACCATCGCAGGCTGAATAATGCAGAAAGCGGCACCTCCGCCAACGCGGGGAGACCTTCACGCAATAAAAAGAAAAATATGAGGATAACAAATATAACTGCCGAGTAGCCGCTAACTTTGATCAAGCGGGTGATAACAAATTCGCGCCAGTTTAAAGTCTTTTCCATAATTCTCCGCTATGCATTTCCAGGAGAAGGCCAAAAGAAGACAATCTCCTGCGTAATCCTAAACGAAGCTGCCTAAAGGTTGTCCACGCGTAAGAACACCCTGACTTCAAAAAGAAAGAGGTGCATCGATCAAACTCTTTAACGAGTTCGATCTTTGTTATGACATTCCAGCTATTTTATCGGTACAAAGCCCAGTTTATTAACAATTTGCTGCGCTTGTGACGAGTTCATGACCCAATCCAAATATACCTTTACTTCTCCCTTAGGCTCACCAACTGTATACATATAGAGATCGCGAGCAATGGGATACGATTTATTGTTAACCGTTTCTACTGATGGAAAAACGTAAGGTGAGTTCGCCTGTTCGGCAACCCCGATGACTTTGACCGATCCATCGTGCGGCACATATCCCAGGCCATCATACCCTATCGCGTTGGGGTTATCACGCAATTCCGCTATGATCCCTTCTGATGAAGGCAGGAGCAAGGTATCCATCGAAAACAAAGTCTTGTTATTTTTATCTCCCAAACGTATCACGTTATCCAGAAAATACACATGTGTACCAGAATTTGTCTCGCGAGAAAGACGGACGATGGGACGATTATCGCCGCCGACGGTCTGCCAATTATCGATCTTGCCGCTGTAAATATCTGAAATTTGCTGCAAAGTAAGCTGGCTTATCGGATTCTCGGGATTAACAATCACGGCGATCGCATCATGCGCAATGATAAACTCCACAGGTTTAATCCCCTTCGCCTGGGCTTGCTTCATCTCGTCTGAAGAGATCTGACGAGATGCATTAGCGATATCGACCGTACCATTAATAAGCGCTGCGATTCCCGTCCCTGACCCGCCACCGGTCACTGAGATACTGACATCAGGTTTTACATTTTGATATGCTTCCGCCCATGCTAATGCTAGGTTAACGATAGTATCGGAGCCTTTATTTTGGATGTAAGCACTAATCTGAGGGGAGGAAATTGATGAGCCAGAAGCAGAACTGCAGGACACGGTAAAGATCATCAGAAATGCAAAAAGAACGATACGCTTCATCAGTTTTAATTATAGTCGAAACATTTCGGGAGAACATAACAGCTTATCAGCATCTTTGAACGGCATGATAAAATCGAACGATGAGCAACGTCCTGCCCGTCTTCTCCGTCGAAAGCCTGGATTTTTATTATGGCTCATCGCGGGCATTATCGAAGATCGATCTCAAGATCGAACCGCACAAAGTGACCGCACTGATCGGCCCTTCCGGCTGTGGAAAATCCACATTCCTGCGCTGTCTCAACCGTATGAATGACACCATCGCAGGTACACGTATAGAAGGTAGGATTCTACTCAATGGGCAAAATATATATTCCGACGATATGGATGTTGTCCATCTAAGGCAGCAAGTGGGGATGGTTTTTCAGAAGCCAAACCCCTTTCCACAGTCGATTTATGATAATGTGGCATTCGGTCCGCGCGTGATGGGGATGGATGTGGATTTAAATGAGGTTGTGCGCTTAAGTCTCGAACGCGCCGGTTTGTGGGACGAAGTCAAAAGCGATTTGAAGATGGATGCCCTCAACCTTTCACTCGGTGAACAACAACAGTTATGCATTGCCAGGGTTGTAGCCGTACAACCTGAGGTGATCCTCATGGACGAATCGACATCCGCCCTTGACCCCATTGCCACGCTCAAAGTCGAGGAATTGATCGCAGAATTGAAGAAAGAATACACCATAGTCATCGTGACACACAACATGTTGCAAGCAGCCCGCGTCTCAGATTACAGCGGTTTTTTCTGGCTCGGCGAACTGGTAGAGTTCTCCCCTACTAATGAGATGTTCACACGTCCCAAACAGAAATTGACTGAAGCTTATATAACCGGACGGACAGGATAATATTCTCTGCAGGAGATCCCATGCACGGAACAAGCAATATCGAAATGCACCCTTTCGGATACGTCTCGTTTGATCATTTGAGCTCAATTTCCGTTCTCACCGTCCCAGCGCGTTCATGACGAGCAATTAATTTCACATTGCCACCCTTTGGCGCATAAACAACCCATTCTACTTTCAATCTTTCCTGTGTTCCTTCTTCTAAGGAATTCACCAACGCCTCTTTGTAAGCACGACCTTCCAATTGACCCAGTTCCTCGCGTGGTTTACCTGTTTCGAGTCTCGCTCCTTTTGGCACCTCAATCTCGCAAACCACTCCGCGCAGTTTCTTTTCCAAAGCCTTCTTAGTGACATAGGTCGGCAGCCAACCAGTATTCTCGATCACAAGTCTAATCCGATACGTTCCGCCGCTCAAGGAGGTGGCACTAACCTGACGCAACTCCAGTTTCGGAGAGATCAACGCATGCCAAACCAACCAATCCGGGAAGGGTTCGATCTCTTTTTCAAGAAAAGCTCCTGGCGGATTGGTCCATGTATGGAGCCAATCCCAGCCACCTAATTCGACCTTGCCCAATTGCGGATGTTGAAACGCATACCAATCAACATAACCATCTTCACCTAAATTCTTATCGCTCCATTTAAGCAATTTCAGATCATCCTCCACCGGATGCTCGCGGAACCAGTCGATATATTTGTAGCCTTTCAATCCGGCCTGTTTCATCGGGCTCCATAATTCAACCGTCCAGCCAAATACACCGAGATGATCGTACATCCAGGTATCGAAGGCACCGGTAGTCACGGTCTTGGGATGATATCGAAAATCGTGATAAACCGAAACATTGGCGTAGCCCGTCATCTTTGTTCCGTGGTCTCCGATCTTTTGATACGTCCATAAATCTTCAGCAGGAAAAGCCTCATCAGAACGATCATCATAAGGCCGCAATAAGACCGCGGCAAAGGTATGGAAGGTTATTACGCCTGTTATATTCGGATGCTTGACGATAAAGTCAACCAAATTCTTCGTCTCAGGCTCACTAACGGGATAGGGTCCTGAACCAGATTGTTCCGCCTCCTGTTTCCAGACAACCGGAAAGTTACGGTTAAAATCGAGCCCCTCCTTGGGTCGGCGGATCTCAATTGTCGTCCCATCATAGTTCTTCAACAAACCCTCGGGGAGCACACGGTAATATTTTCCACCTGCTTCTGTTGGATCGCGCCGGACGAGCAATCGAGGTTCTTTTGGATACACCTTCCAGGTTCCATTTGTATCGGGGACTCGCATGAACAGGATCCGCCCGTCACCATCTATGTCTTCTTCGATCAAACCATCCACAGGCTCTTCATTGTATGGATATGGTCGTGTGCTCGATCGGACGACTTTTGGGTTGTCGGCAAGCGCCCATTCGGCTCCATCGGGGTTAACCCGCGGTACTATATAAAAGGCTCGGGTATCTAGCGCGCGCGTTACTAGCTTATCCTTTCCATATTTTGAAACAAGCGTATGAAGGTGATATAGGGCAGCCGCTGAAGCAGCGACTTCCGAAGCATGCAGGTTGCCATCCACCCACAAAGCGGGTTTGTCTGAATCCGATCCTGACTTGAAGTTTGTGACTGTCACCAGCCAAACTGTCCGGCCCTCGTGGCTTTTGCCGATGCTCTCCAGTTTAAGCAAGTTTGGGAATTCTCTGGCGTATTGTTTGAGAAGAGCGGTGAGTTCGTCGTAGCGATAATATTTATTGAAGTTGGGTTTGCGCACGTTCCCTCCAAGGTGTCAATTAAAAAGACACGGAAAACTATATATTTGATGTTTCCCATGTCCTTGAAATGAACAACATGCTTCTATTCTAATCCAAGATAAATCAGACTAAGTCAGCCTGTTGGTTTACGAAAACATTGAACTCCTAATTTCTTATTGCGATTTGCTAAACCGTTCTTCATTAACTTGACGGTACAAGCTGCGCAGGCTTGAATATAGCTGGCGGTAAGTCCGGTACAGATCGTCGTAACATTTTGCATTTTCTTCTCGGGGATCAAATTCTCGCCCTACCCGGACAATTTTCTTGAGAGCATTATGATCAGGATAAGCACCCAGTCCTACTGCCGCAGTGAGAGCAATACCCACTGCACCAGCTTCCAGCGGATCAGCGACTGTTTCCACACGCCGGCCAGTTACATCGGCGATGATCTGCATCCAGGGATCGCCGCGCACACCCCCACCAATTAATCTTAATACCGGTAAGGGAAAATGAAATTTCTTTTCCACGATCTCGATGATCCAGCGCAGGTTATAAGCTACCCCTTCATAAACGGCTCGCAATAGATGCTCACGAGTATGATCAGCGCTGAGATTGAAAAAGGTGGAACGCACCCAGGTGTCAGTGATCGGGCTGCGTTCTCCGTACATCCAGGGCGTGTAAACCAGCGAACCTGAACCAGGCGGCACTGTCAGTACCTTTTGATCCATCAACGCATAAACATTCGGTATATTCGGATCAGCCTGCTCAGCCTTATAGAATTCATTGGCTATCCACTTGAGGCAGGCTCCGGCTGTCTCCATTTCAGCGAAGAGCAGCGATTTATCAGGATCGGAGGCTTGCATGCAAGCCACGCCATCGTGACCCGTGGGATTCTTGCTGGTAGTAACACCCACCCACCCTGAGGTACCCAAATAGATATGGCCATCTCCTTCGGCGACTGCGCCCGAACCCGTGGCCGCCGCTTGCGCATCGCCTCCACCACCAAAGATAGGCGTTCCTTCCAGCAAGCCACATTCGCGCGCCGCTTCAGCGGTCATGCCCCCAACACGGTCAATAGATCGGACTAAAGCCGGAAACTTACTCATGTCCAAGCCAAGGTAACTAATGATCGTGCGCAGCCAATCTTTTTTTCCCAAATCGAAACCAAAGGCTGAAGCGCAAGACCATTCAAAGATTTGTTTGCCGGTTGCCCGGTAAATGAGATAACCATTAACATCAAGGAAGCAGGTCATATCATTGTAAATCTGAGGTTCATTCTCCTTTAGCCAAAGTAATTTTGGTAAGCCATCCTTGCCCGATAGTTCCGCACCCGCGATAACAGAAAATACGCGCCGGCCCAGGAATTTATTCATCATGCGTTTAGATTGTTCTGGAGCGCGAGCATCGAGCCAGATAATCGCTGGACGCAAAGGCCGCCCATTGGAAGACATCGGGACGATGCCCAGCATCTGAGTGGCATACACCATTCCGAGGATATTAGCGGGAGCGACTCCTCCGGCTTGCAGCACCTGGCGAGTGCTTGAGACGATGGCGCGCCACCAATCTTCAGGTTCTTGCTCTGCCCAACCAGGACGAGGATAATGGATGTCGTAAGGAACGAAAGCGGTAGCGTATACTTTTCCAGAAGTATCGACCAGCACTGCCTTATTTCCGCTGGTACCGAAATCATGAGCCAGTATATAGTCCATTGTGCTTCTCCTTGGTGCTATTAGATTGTCGCGATTATTACCTGTGGCAAATCACTAAAATCAAGGAGCGGGGTCTCAATCTAAGCCAAAGGTTTATTTATAATTCACCAACCAGCACATTCCTAAAGGAGATCTCGCCCAAGCCTACTTAGTTCATTAAAGGTCCGGTAATAAACGGCTCCAAAAAGGAATTAACTGCTTTCTGCATAAATATATTAGATTATTTTCATTAATAATAAAATTTGAACAATCTTTAGATTAAAGGGCTGAAACCTCAAAGTACAATGTAAATGTTAAAACCGCATTGGATACGAATTATAAATAAACCAAAGCGCGTCTTGCCGGTCAAGTTCCTAACACTTTGATAGAACTTCCTCAAATCGCTCCAGTGCATCATCGATCACTATATCCGTATCCGCCATAGAAGTATACATTCGCGAACCGGCCAAGGTCACGAGTCCGCTAGCCATATAAGCTGCACCCATCTCTTCCATCATATTCCGACGAGGCTTAAGTTCCCTAAGCAGGCGGATTGGATGCTTGAAGTCGAGCAGCATGACACCCGACGTTTCAAGATGCACGATTGAGCCTTGATTGTAAGTCACGAAGGGCAAACCGTAGTTATCAATTATTTTTTGCAAGCCCTTAGTTAATCGATCACCCGCCTGACCGGCAAGCACAGGAGCATTCGTGCGCTCCATTTCAAGAAGGGCATAATAACCTGCCACACATGAAAGCGGGTTGGCCGAAAGCGTCCCACCGACATACGCGCGTTCTCCCACACCGCCAATACCGGCTGCGAAGCTCATGATCACTTCCCGTCGCCCACCGACTCCACCCGCCATTGGGTAGCCGCCAGTAATGCACTTACCAAACACTGTCAAGTCAGGTTTGACATCGAAATATCCTTGCGCGCCACCCATGCCTATACGAAAACCTGTAACAACCTCATCAAAGATCAATAGCGTCCCAAATTCATCGCATAATCTGCGCACTTTCTGGTTGAAATCGAACGGGACAGGTCTCGTCCCGCTCTCAGGTCCGAACGGTTCGATGATCACTGCCGCCGTTCCTCCGCGAATAAGGTTAAAGATCAAATGCCGCTTTAGCGCGCTCAAACTATTCGGATAGAACTCTTCGGTAGAGCGGCTCGCCCCACCAGGGATCCCTTTTGCTTCCAGACGACCGGTGCCGGGGACGTGCAAGCCATAGATCATCTGGTCGCTCCAACCGTGGTAAGCTCCTCCAACCTTGATGATATATTTTTTCTTCGTAAAGGTGCGCGCCGCACGGATGGCCGCCATTACAGCTTCCGTCCCAGAACCTACCATACGGAACATTTCGATGGAGGGCATGAATCGCTGAATGAGCTGTGCCAGCTTTAATTCATATTCATGGAATAAACCAGTCACCGGACCGCAAGATCGAAGAAACTCGAATACTTTTTCGCGCACAGGGGCGTAGTTACTGCCCAACATGGTCGGACCACCCGCCTGCAGAAAGTCAATATAGCGGTTGTTATCCGCATCCCAAAGATAAGCACCTTCCGCCTTCTCGATTGTGATCGGGAAGGGGTAGTTAAAAGCAAGGTTATGCTGTACCCCACCGGGAATAATCTGCCGAGCTTGATCAGTCAGCTCTTTCGAACGGCAGCATTTTGTTTCATAGTAGTCCAGAAACTCCTGCATTTTTTCGCGTTTTATGGGTCGTATCGGTTGGGCGAGCAACGCATTTAATTTGGCGTAAACCTCATCCACATTGAGATATTCAGATATTGCGTATTGTCCGTTTGTCATGTTTTCCAATTTCCTATTCCCCTCCAAACTCTAATATGCCCTTCTCGACCTTCTTTTGGTCTGCTCGAAGTTTCGAGAACGCGATCTCACGTATGGCAAGCGGGATCCTGCTTATACTCCGGTCTGTGCACAAAGCAAGTAAATAAGCCAACGAGCATTTCTCCAAAATTTCCACATTGTAGGCGGCGCGCTCAACATCCTGACCCAAACAGAGCGCACCATGGTTTTGCATGATGAAAGCGTTGTTATGCCCTTTAATATGTTTGGCAATAGTGCTCTTGAGGAAACCCGTACCTGATGGGGCGTAAGGAATAATCTCCACCGTCCGACCCAGAAAACGAGCTTGCTCATCAAATAGAGCAGGGATGGGCGATTTGATCAGTGACAAGGTGCTAGCATAGACTTGATGTGTATGGATCACCGCGTTCACGTCCGGGCGCACCTGGTAAATGCCAACATGCATGGAGCTTTCTACAGACGGCTTGCGCTGACCTTCCACCAAAGCCAACTCAAAGTCCAGAACGCAGATGTCGTCAGGTGACATTTTCATGTAATCGAAATTCGAGGGTGTAATAGCAATTTTATCCTGCCCTAATATGCGGATGGACAGATTTCCTCCCGTCGCTATGAAATAACCTTTCTGCATTAAATTTTGCGCAGTCTCGACAACTTGTTTCTTAACAGAATTAAATTGTCCCATTAGCGTTCTCCATATAATCTTTACGACGTAAAGATTATATGGCACTATCTTGACGGCGTCAAGATTTGGGTCTAAGATTTGCGTATGCGGCGTAAAAACTACCATCACGGACATCTGAAAAACGCTCTTATTAGTGCAGGTATCGAAATCCTTTCGAAAGAGGGCCTAGCTGGACTGAGTATACGTAAGGTGGCGAAAAAAGCCGGTGTCAGCCATGCAGCACCTTACGCCCACTTCGCGGATAAGCAGGCTCTAATAGCCGCCATTTCGGCGGAGGGTTACCGCCGCTTATACGATGAATTATCTTCCGCTGTGGAAAGCCATAGAGATAACCCCCAACAAATGCTGGTAGAGGTGGGATGGGCGTACATCCAATTTGCTATGAAAGATCCGGAGCACTTTAAGACAATGTTCTCAGGTGTAATCGAGCAGGAAAAAGATTACCCCGAATTCAGAGAAATGTCGCAAAAAAGTTTTGAGCTGCTAGTCACATTGGTAAGGGATTGCCAGGAGGCCGGTTTCCTCATCTCCGGGTCTGCGGATATGGTCTCCATCAGTTTGTGGAGCCTCGTTCATGGATTCGTGCTGTTATTACTTGAAAGTCAAATCTCTCACAAACTGCTAGAACGTATGAGCGTACGGACTATGCTCATTTTCTTATTGAATGGAATCACAAAGAAAGGGATCGAAGTTACCGAGATCGAATTACCGACTTCCAGAGTGTAACTTAAGAGCATGAGACGGGGAAATTACTTTATCCGATCTATTTGCAATGGTTGGCAATCAATTGATCCTACAGCGACCGATAACACAAAATTAGTATAAAATCTCTACCGTCCATAATAGGCCATCCGCCGCTATAAGCCGCGCAGGCAGATGGCCAGATCGAAAGTAATAACTGTTATTATTTTTGGAACACGACGTCGGCGGGCATGCCGGGTTTGAGTTTGCCCTGCGGGTCACTGACCTTCAGTTTGATGGCATACACTGTGCTGGAGCGACCTTCCACCGT
>JBGQIO010000078.1:0-15348 GCA_041498515.1 Anaerolineae bacterium | reverse complement strand
TGTCATAGATAATAGCATGCTCCCCAAAGAGCATCAGCTTACCCGGCGCGGAGATCTCGACTCTCTTATTCAATTCGCACTTGTCCCTCTCCCAGCTGGACGATGATCATCACGAAATTTTACAAAGTCAATCACATCTCCAGATGTTTCATGAGGTATTCTATTATTACAATCATACACGCGATCATGAAAAATTGGACAATCAACCATCGGCCGATGTAGGATTGGAAGAGAAATGGAGATCTGATCAAACGAAATAAGATGAAGAAACAAACTTTGCAACACTGGCGGTCCCAGAATTAGCAAAGCGTCGTAGTATAATATCTTCCGAGCGGAAACCTACACCTAAGCAAACAGACCCTTGTGTCTCCCATGTTCTGACGACTCAGTTGGGATCCCGTCGGACGAAATCTGCCTGCACGCGCGTCAGCATCCGACGCCGATCGGGAGCCCATGATCCGAGCCGACTGCCTCCACACGGGGCCTTTACCCGTATCTGTGGGGAGACGAAGGGTTCGCCATAAACCGCTACCCGCAACGCCATTATCGAAAGCCATGCTGCACCTACTTTATTATTATAAGGAGAGAAAACGATGACCAAAGCAGAAAGCCCATTCTTCATGATGCTCAACCCGCGCGTCCACAGATCGCCATTTTTCGAGGCGGCACGACGACAAGGGGCCAGTGTTCTGAGCGTATATAACCACATGTTCATCCCGCAGGGCTATGAAGACCCCGAAACGGAGTATTGGAGCATCATCAACGGCGTCGCCATTTGGGATGTCGGTGTCGAGCAGCCGGTCGAGATCACTGGACCGGACGCCTTTGCGTTTACCAATATGCTCACCCCGCGCGACCTGGCGAAGTGCAAGGTCTGGCAGTGCAAATACGTCGTCCTGACTACGCCGGAGGGCGGCATCGTCAATGACCCGGTGCTCTCCCGCCTCGGCGAAAACCATTTCTGGCTCGCCCCGGCCGACAGCGACGTGCTGCTATGGGTGAAGGGCGTCGCGGTCAACTCCGGGATGGATGTGAACATCCGCCTGGCGGAGGTGTGGCCGATCCAGGTGCAGGGACCCAAGTCCAAGCCAGTGATGGAGACTCTCTTCGGCAAGGCGGTCATGGACCTGCCGTATTACTACTGCGTGGAGGCCAAGCTGAATGGCATACCGGTCGTCGTTGCCCGCACCGGCTGGACTGGGGAGATCGGCTACGAGATCTACCTGCGCGACGGCAGCCGCGGGGAGGAGCTTTGGGAGAAGGTGATGGAAGCCGGCAAACCGCATGGTATCAAGGCGACCGGCCCGTCGCACATCCGCCGCATCGAAGCCGGCATCCTTAACTACCAGATCGACATGACCCTCGACACCAATCCCTTCGAGGTTGGTCTCGACAAGCTGGTTGACCTCGAAAAGAAAGACGATTACCTGGGCAAGAAGGCCTTGATGCGCGTACATAAAGAGGGCTTGAAACGTAAGATGGTCGGGCTTGAGGTGCACACCGACCCACTCACTCAGAACGAGAAACCCTGGCCGGTCTGGCACAACGGCGCCCGCGTCGGCCAAGTGACCTCCTGCATCTACTCACCACGCTTGAAGAAGAACATCGCCTTCGCCATGGTGCCGATCGAGCTGACGGACCTGGGGACCAAGCTCAGCGTCGACGCCCCACGCGGCAAAGTCGAAGCGACCGTGATCCAGAAACCCTTCGTCGATCCGAAGAAGGATATCCCGAAGTCGTAAATAGCTTTCGGCTTACAGGTGCGCGGATCTCAGCGGGCCTGCAGGCAAGATAGGGAAATCGAGCCCCGACCCCCGCGAGGTCTCAAGCAGACCGTCTACATCGGGGGTCGAGAAATACCGACTCACCAACCAATGCTCCGCCGCCTGCAAGACCGCCCTCGCTTGCTGGAGATCGCTTACGCCGCAACCGAGCGGCTGCTAGGCTCCTTTCGCCGCTGGCTCCGACCGGGCGGCTCTGTGGAGCGCGCCTTCATCCTCGGCGAGCAAGTGAGCAAGATCCCACTCTTCGACTGCCGCATGTGCGGCCAGTGCGTGCTGCACAGCAGCGGGATGACCTGCCCGATGACTTGCCCGAAGAACTTGCGCAATGGGCCATGCGGCGGAGTGCGCCAGGACGGCCACTGCGAGATCATCCCCGAGATGCCTTGTATTTGGGTCCAGGCTTGGGAGCGATCCAAGCATATGCCAGAATCCGGCAAGGAGATCCGCGACCTGATTCCGCCGCTTGACCGCCGGCTGGAGGGAACCTCGGCCTGGGTCAACCACTTTACAGGCAGGGCGCGGCGGCTACCGGCAGGATGGCGGCGTTGATCGCCGGCTCACGGCTCGAACAGGTGCTGCGCGCCGGGAGCTTCGCCGTCACCGCCGAGATCAACCCACCCGACACGGCCGATCCGGCTCGGATCGTTGAGCAAGCAAATGCGCTAGCCGCCGTCTGCGACGCCGTCAATGTTCCGGACGCCTCCGGCGCCAATGTGCACATCTCCTCGCTCAGCGTCAGCGCGCTGCTGATCCGTCAGGGCATCGAGCCGGTGCTGCAACTGACTTGCCGCGACCGCAATCGCATCGCCCTGCAGGGCGACCTGCTTGGCGGCGCGGCGCTCGGAGTGCGCAATGTGCTGTGTCTGACCGGCGATGGGGTTCAGGCCGGTGACCAGCCTGAAGCCAAACCAGTCTTCGATTTCGATTCCATCGCCCTGCTGCAAACAGCCCGCATCCTGCGCGACGAGGGCCGTTTTCTAAACGGCCACGTCCTGGGTGCCGCGCCGCGCCTTTTCCTCGGTGCAGCAGAAAACCCGTTCGCCCCTCCGCTGGACTTCCGTCCGTTGCGACTTGAGAAAAAGATCGAAGCCGGGGCCGACTTCATCCAGATGCAGTATTGTTTCGACGTACCCCAACTGCAAAAGTTCATGCAAGCAGCGCGCGACCTGGGGTTACCCGAGAGAGCCTTCATCCTGGTCGGCGTCGGACCGCTGCGCTCGGCCCGTTCCGCCGAGTGGATGCGGACGCATGTGCCGGGTGTCGTCATCCCCGAGCAGCTCATCCGCCGGCTGGCGGCTCTGCCGGAGGCGCGCCAGCTCGAGGAGGGCAAGCATATCTGCGTCGAGATCATCAACCAGGTGCGGGAGATCGAGGGCGTGCGGGGGATTCACGTCATGGCGTACCGCAATGAAGAGCTGGCGACCGAAATCATTGCCGAAGCCGGCTTGCTCCCCAGGCCGGCGATGAGCGCGACCTCGGCGGCGGGGAACAATCGGCCCAGCCCGGATGCGATGTGAACCGGCCAAACCGTTCACCAAAAACAGCTAATCCGTCATTCGCTATTTTTATTGTGGGGTGATGGACTTCCAGTTTAGTCAAAGACTCTACAAATAACCCCCGCACACGTCCATTTTTCCGGAACCCTTAAGGGGGTGTGAGTAGTTACTCTTCATGGTGTGCAAGCAGAATTGGTAAGCAAAATTGTGAAGATTTTCCTAATATTGACTTTGTTTATCGAATTTCATACAATAAGTTTATAAAATTTAAGTCGTCCTAAATGAGTTGCAGAGCGTGCATTAACTAGCGCATCATTGCCGAAAACATTCTCGAATCGTACAGAATGTGTTTCGGCTTTTTTGGGCTTTAATGTCGCTGTTGCTCTGCACTTTGGACCTTGTTGCAAAAAGATCATTAATGGACATCCCCTGCCAGTCCATGTGATCGATCCATAATCATTTAGACGCCAAAAAATGTTCTATTGATGATCCGTATCTACTCACAAAGACCCCACCCAAGCCTACATCCCAAAATTTGGGGATACTGCATAAGTCGTGAGTAGATACGATGATCCGATCATTAAGGCACCACCCAGATTGAAACTCAAGCCTTAACAAGAAAGAATAACTGGCGAATTATTCGAACTTGAAGAAACTCTTGCAATCTGTTTAGATAAAAACGTACGTATCATCTTTAAACCATTAATTAAATAACCAGGTGACTGCCTTCCTCTCTAGAAGTAAATGTGTTGTAGAACGGCTCAGTCAGGTACCAGTTTTTCCGAAAATGCGATCGTCAATCCCCTATTGACCGAAGCGCAATGTATTCGCGCGTCCCCCCACATCCCAATATTTATGGAGATCGATCATTCACCAGGAGGTATCCGGCAACAGATCCTTATCGTCGGTTTTTGAAATTTCCTTCAGGAGAAAAATATGATCCCACCACCTTTTGATTATCTCGCCCCACAAACGCTATCCGAGGCCGTCGCGGCGCTGGGACAGCATGAAAATGCCAAAGTGCTCGCAGGCGGACAAAGCCTTATCCCGCTGATGCGCTTCAGGCTTGCGTCGCCGGCGGTGCTAGTGGATATCAACCGCATCGATAGTTTGTCTTATATCAATGAAGACAATGGCTGGTTGAAAATCGGCGCCATGACCCGCGAGTCCAGCGTAGATCAATCACCGCTCATCCATGAAAAATATCCCCTGCTGGCGGACACGGCCCGGGTGATCTCCGACCCGATCGTCCGGAATAGGGGAACGGTCGGCGGAAACCTGGCCAATGGCGATCCCGGGAACGACCATCCCGCCACGATGCTTGCCTACGGAGCACAAGTCGTTGCCATGGGCCCGAAAGGGGAACGCGTCATCCCCATCGATTCTTTCTTTGTCGGTCTGTATGAATCTGCCCTCGCCGCCAATGAAATCCTGACCGAAGTGCGCATCCCCGCGCCCAAACCCCGCAGCGGCGGCGCGTATCTTAAATTGGAGCGCAAAGTTGGCGACTTTGCCACTGCCGCGGTCGCCGCTCAAGTGGTATTGGATGCGAAGGGCAAATTCACATCCGTCGGCATTGGCTTGACGAACGTCGGTCTCACCGCGATCAAGGCCACCGCCGCTGAGAACTTCCTGAAAGGCAAAGACCCTTCGGATGAAAATATCCGTCAAGCCGCCCGACTCGCCGCAGACGCCTCCCAGCCCATAGCGGACGTGCGCGGCTCCGAAGATTACAAGCGCTCGCTGGTCAGGACCTACACCGTCCGGGCGCTGCGCATCGCGGTCGAACGCGCGAAAAGAGGATGAAATGAGCACACATCATATAAAAGTAACCATTAATGGGAAAGCGCATGAAGCCGAGGTCGAATCGCGATTGCTGCTCGTCCATCTCCTGCGCGAGAACCTGAACATGACCGGCACACACATCGGCTGTGACACGACCTCGTGCGGGGCGTGTACGGTGCTCTTCAACGGCAAACCGGTTAAATCGTGTACGGTATTTGCCGTCCAGGCAGATGGAGCCGAAGTCCGCACGGTGGAGGGTCTCGCCCAAGATGGAAAACTGCACCCCATTCAGGAAGGCTTCCACGAGAAGCACGGTTTGCAGTGCGGCTTTTGCACACCCGGTATGATGATGACAACGTTTGCTCTGCTGGAGCAATACCCGCATCCGACCGAAGACGAAATCCGTCACGGCATATCAGGCAATCTATGCCGATGCACCGGGTATATGAACATCGTCAAGGCAGTCCAATATGCGGCCGATAAAATGGCAGAAAGTTAGAGGTATGAAATGGCTGAAGTACATGGTATAGGCCACTCCCGAAAACGCGTGGAAGATGCGCGTTTCATTCGAGGACAAGGCAACTACATTGACGACTTCAAACTGCCGGGGATGCTTCACCTGGATATTGTCCGCAGTCCATACGCTCATGCGAAGATCAAAAGCATCAAGACTGAAAAGGCACTCGCTACTCCCGGCGTGCTGGCAGTCATTGACGGCAAGACTCTGCAAAAATACAACGTCCACAACATGCCTACGCTAATGAGCGACACACAAAATGTCCTGCCTATTGACACGGTCAAGTACCAGTATCAAGAAGTAGCTGCAGTCCTGGCGACGGATCGCTATACCGCCGCGGATGGTGTCGCCGCCGTCGAGGTCGATTACGATCCGCTTCCAGTTGTTGTGGATCCATTCAAGGCGTTGGAACCCGGCGCGACGAAAGTCCGCGACGATAAAGAGAGCAATCTCATCTGGCATTGGGAATGGGGTGATAAGGATAAGACCAACCAGGACTTTGACAAAGCCGAAGTTACGGTCAAGGAAAACATCTACATCCCGCGCATCCATGTTGCTTCCATCGAAACCTGTGGTTGCATCGCGAAGTGGGACGCAACCAATGCACACCTCACATTGTGGATGACCTCGCAAGCCCCGCACGTCATCCGCACCGTCGTGGCGCTCATTACCGGACATCTCGGATTGTCAGAAGAGAGAATCCGCATTATCTCACCGGATATTGGCGGTGGGTTTGGCGGGAAGGTCCCGGCTTATCCCGGGTACGTGATCGCCGTCGCGGCCTCGATCGTGACCGGCGCGCCGGTCAAATGGATCGAAAACCGCACCGAAAACCTGGCGGCGGATTCATTTGGACGAGACTATCACATCACCGCGGAACTGGCCGGCAAAAAAGATGGGACGCTCACATCGCTCCGCTTCAAGACGATAGCGGATCATGGGTATACGGACGCCGCCGCGCAGCCCTCGAAGTTCCCGGCCGGGATGTTCCATATCTGCACCGGCTCGTATGACTTCAAGAATGCGTTCGTGGAAGTGGATGGCGTGTACACGAATAAACCGCCGGGCGGCATCGCTTATCGCTGTTCATTCCGCGTGACCGAAGCCGTCCACGCGGTCGAGCGCATGGCAGACCTGTACGCGCGCGAGGTCGGGATGGACCCGGCGGAATTCCGCATGAAGAACTTCATCAAGCCGGAACAGTTTCCGTACAAGTCCGCGCTCGGCTGGGAGTACGACAGCGGCAACTATCCTGCCGCGCTCCGCAAGGCGATGGACATGATCGGCTACGAAGGACTTCGCAAAGAGCAGGCAGAGAAGCGCGCTCGCGGTGAATTCATGGGCATCGGCATCTCGTCGTTCACCGAGATCGTCGGCGCGGGACCCTCGAAAGACTTCGACATATTGGGGTTGAAAATGTTCGACTCATGCGAGATCCGCGTCCACCCCACCGGTAAAGCTATCGCCCGCTTTGGAACGAAGTCACAGGGACAGGGACATGAAACCACCTATGCCCAGATCATCGCTGAAGAACTTGGAATTCCATCCGAGCACATCAAGGTCGAAGAAGGTGACACGGATACCGCCCCTTATGGGGTGGGCACGTACGCCAGCCGCAGTACGCCGGTCGCCGGGGCGGCCGCGGCGATTGCATCCCGCAAAATCCGCGAAAAGGCGAAGAAGATCGCCGCCCACCTGCTTGAAGCGAATGAAGATGATCTCGTATGGGAGACCGGTCGTTTCTATGTCAAAGGCTCGCCGGACCAGAGTAAGACCATACAGGAGATTGCCTTCGCTGCGTACACTAATCATCCGCAAGGTATGGAAGCGGGCCTGGAAGCAGTCGATTACTACGACCCGCCGAACCTGACTTTTCCGTTCGGTTCGTATATCTGCGTTGTAGATATTGACCGCGGCACGGGTGAAGTGAAGATCCGCCGTTTTGTGGCGGTGGATGACTGCGGTGTGCGCATCAACCCGATGATCGTCGAAGGTCAGATACACGGCGGATTGACGATGGGCTTCGCACCTGCGATGATGGAAGAAATCACCTACGACGAGAACGGTAATATTCATGGCGCGAATTTCATGGATTACCTGCTCCCAACGGCCGTCGAGACTCCCAAATGGGAACTCGGCGAGACGGTCACACCCTCGCCTCATCATCCGATCGGCGCGAAGGGCGTGGGTGAATCGGCTACCGTCGGTGCGCCGGCCGCGATCGCCAATGCTGTTGTGGACGCCCTCTGGCACCTGGGTGTCCGTAACGTGGACATTCCCATCACTGCGCGCAAAGTCTGGGAAGTGCTGCACAAACACGGTGCGACGCTGGAGGAGTAGGTTTAAATTACGAGGTGTGACGCACTTCGCCAGTGCGTCACACTCCGACCTCCGCCTGGCGCCGTCCTCGCCGCCAAGACCTGCCCTGAGATAACCGAAGGGAGGTCGGCTCGAGCAAACCATCCTGGACCCATCGAAATAAAACAATATGCAAATCGATTTTTATGAAGAAGTTCAAAAGCTGCGAAACACCGGCAATCCGTTCGCCCTCGCGACCGTAGTCCGCGCTGAAAAACCCACCTCCGCTAAAACAGGCGCAAAAGCAATCATCACTGAGGATGGTACGCTCACCGGCTGGATCGGGGGAAGCTGCGCGGAACCAACCGTCAAGCGAGAGGTTAAGAAAGCGCTGCAAGACGGGCAACCCCGATTGATCCGACTCTGCCCACCGGAGAAAATGGGACAAGCCCCGCAGGAAGGCGTGATCGAAATCGCGCTCACCTGCATCAGTGGAGGCACGTTGGAGATCTATATCGAACCTCAACTCGCGCAACCCCATCTTGTAGTGATCGGTCATCTCGCGACGGCGGAGGCGCTCGTCAGCCTGGGCAAAGATCTGGGTTGGCGCGTCAGCCTGCTCGGATTGGATGTGACACGCCAACGATTTCCAAATGCAGATCAGATCTTCGACCACCTCGATCTCTCACAACTTGCCATCACGAAGAACTCGTATATCGTAGTCGCCAGCCACGGCAACTATGATGAGGATATGCTCATCGCAGGGCTCCAATCCCCGGCGTCGTATGTCGCGTTGATCGCCAGCAAGACCCGCGCGAAAGCAATCCTCCAGTATCTGCGCGAATCCAACCTGACCGAAGAACAAATCGCAATGCTTAAATATCCTGCCGGTCTGGACCTGGGCTCGATCACTCCCGAGGAGATCGCCCTGAGCATCCTGGCTGAGATCATCCAGCACCGACGCCAACCGCCAAGCTCTCATGCTCCAATCCCTGATCTCCAGTCAACTCAGAATGTCCTTCCAGAAAACATCACGGAAGCGAAAGATCCCATTTGCGGCATGATGGTCGAAATTGCCACGGCGCGCTTCACCAGTGAATATGCCGAATCGACCTATTACTTCTGCTCCTCGGGATGCAAACGTTCCTTTGATAAAGAGCCGCGAAAATATATTCAACCGGAATCCTCCCAGATGTAAGGGCCCGACTTTGGAACGACTTTATTTTTCAACGAGGTAATTGGCATGCAATTAAAAGGCGAGGTCACAATCCGCGCTCCGAGAAAACAGGTTTGGGATTTCATGACCGATCCGGAACAAATCGGTCAATGCGCCCCCGGCGTGGAGAAGATCGAGATGATCGAACCATTGAAGAGGTATCGCGGTATTGTCTCCGTCGGTTTTGGCGCCGTGAAATCCCGCTTTGCGGGGGAAGTGGAAATCCTTGAATTGGATGAACCCAATCATGCAAAGTTAAAGGCTCATGGTTCAGCCACCGGCAGTGTTGCCGACGCTATAAGCGAGATGAACCTCAGTGACGGGCCGGATGGTGCGACGGTATTACATTGGACCGCTGACGTAACCGTTGGAGGCCAGTTGGCAAGCCTGGCAGCGCGACTCATGGTACCCGTATCCGAAAAACTTGCCGGCATTTTTTATGACCAGGTTCGCAAAAAAATCGAATCAGAGAGAGTATAGGCTGTCTCCACAAGTCAGACATGTTCTTAAAAGATCTCGGAAGTCAGCTTTAATTCGCCTGAGTCGGAGAGTCTTCCAATAGACCCCCGAAATTTACGTCCACTTCCGGATGTTCATCCATGGAGAACTGATGAAATTCGAGCCAATGCCGCTCTCCAAAGCAAAAGGGAAGATCCTCGGTCATAATATTGCCGGGGCGGATGGTCAGCGCCTGCTACGAAAAGGCAAACCACTGACGGACGAGGATCTTGAGAACCTGCGGGCGCTGGGTCGCACGTCGGTATACGTCGCTCAAATGGAAGAAGAGGATGTGGATGAAAATACCGCGGCACGACGCGTGGCGGAGGCCGTATGCGGACCGGGATTGCAGATCACGGGTGTATCATCCGGACGCGCTAATCTACTGTCCAATGAAATGGGGATACTGAGAATCGATGTGGAGAGATTGGCGGAACTCAATGCCTGCGATGGCATCACCCTGGCTACGTCGATGACTCATTCGCCGATCCGTGCACGCCAAATTGCAGCGACGGTCAAGATCATTCCCTATGCCGTACCGGAGTCAATCGTGAGCACGGCAGAGGCTATCGCAACGGAGGGAAAGCCGATCGTGCGGGTCGACGCGCTGCCGCCCCGATCCGTCGGGATGATCTTGTCCGGCTCAACTTCCATTCGCCAGCGGTTGATCTCGGACTTTTCCCCGCTACGTGATCGGATCGAAAAACTTGGGTCTTCTCTCGACCGTACCGATTTCGTCGCGTTGGAAGATGAAGCGGATGAGGCAGCGCTGGTGGGTATGTTGAAGGAGCAACTTTCAGCAGGCATCAGGCTGATCCTCCTGGCAGGCGAGACGGCGATCATGGATGCTCATGACATCGTTCCTCGCGCCGTGATCCGTGCAGGCGGAACCGTCGAATCGGTCGGCGCGCCGGTCGACCCGGGTAACCTCCTAATGCTGGCCTATATAAACGATGTGCCTGTTGTCGGCGCGCCCGGTTGTGCGCGCAGTAAAAAGATCAATATCGTGGATTGGATCCTTCCCCGTCTATTGGCAGGCGACAGGTTGACCCGCCGGGATATCGTGGTACTCGGGCACGGCGGTCTCCTCCAAGATGTGCCGGAACGCGGGGCGCCGCGCGATGTACACGAGGATGAATCGAATGACCAAACCGAATCCAATCAACCTTCCGTAGTTATTTCCTCCGGTGAATGACTCCAGCCGCGCTATACATTGCGCATGGGAGTTTTCCGTTATCAACTGGTCGGACCCTGCATCACAATCAGAAAGGAGACACGGTTATGACGCAATCGGTTTCAATTACCGTCAACGGCACGGCTTATGCTCGAGAGGTCGAGCCGCGCTTATTGCTCGCGCACTTCCTGCGCGAAACGCTTGGTTTAACGGGCACAAACATCGGCTGTGACACCAGCCAATGCGGCGCGTGCACTGTATTGATGGACGGCGTCGCCGTCAAATCCTGCACGGTGCTAGCGGTGCAGGCTGACGGAAGCAGTGTCACTACGATTGAAGGGCTTGCTTCCGATGGCAAACTTCACGCGGTGCAGAATGCCTTCTGGGAAAAGCATGGACTTCAATGTGGTTTTTGCACGCCCGGCATGATCCTCACGGTGGTGGATCTGTTACAGCGCAACCCACATCCCACCGATGAAGAGATCCGGCATGGATTGGATGGTAACCTGTGCCGGTGCACCGGATATGAAAATATCGTCCGAGCGGTAAAGTATGCCGCGGAGCCAATGCCAAAGGAGGCGTAACATGTCCAAGTATGTAGGAACCAGCATGAAGAGGCGTGAAGATCCGCGCTTTATTCAAGGCAGGGGCAGTTACGTTGCCAACCTTAAATTACCGAATATGGCATATCTGTTTATCAAACGCAGTCCCTATGCTCACGCGCGTATCAAAAGGATCAATACTTCCAAAGCCAAAGCCTTGCCGGGTGTGCTGGGTGTATTCACCGGCGCGGATACTGCTGACATAGGGATGCTCCCCAGCGGTTGGAATGTACCCGGCATAAAAGTTCCGGCTAATCGCGTTTTGCAAACAGATAAGGTTCGGCATGTAGGTGATCGCGTCGCAATAGTTGTTGCCGAGAATCAATATATCGCCCAGGATGCACTGGATCTGATTGAGGTGGATTACGAACCTCTCCCTGCTGTGATTGACGCAAAAAAAGCAACGGAGGCTGGTGCTCCTCAACTGCATGATAATGTGCCGAATAATATCAGTTACACCTGGTCACTCGGTAACAAAGAAGAATGTGATAAGGCCTTTAAAGAAGCTGAAAAGATCGTCGAACTTGATCTGATCAACCAACGCTTGATCGCTACTGCAATTGAACCACGCGCTGCTGTGGCGCAGTGGGATCCTTTCAAAGAGGAGATGACCCTTTGGACGACGAGTCAGAATCCTAACCTTACCCGCGTAGTATTAAGTGCATTCCTTTTAAATATTCCTGAGCACAAGCTGCGCCTCATCTCACCTGATGTGGGAGGTGGCTTCGGAAGTAAGATCCCGACGTACCCCGAAGAGGCTTTGGTTCCATGGGCAGCGCGCAAGGTTGGCCGTCCGGTGAAGTGGGTGGCTGCCCGCTCTGAGTCGGCGATATCAGATTCCCAGGGTCGTGATCATGTGACTCACTGTAAGCTGGCACTCAAGAAGGATGGCACCATTACCGGATTGCATGTTGCAACATGGGCGAATAACGGCGCATATCTTTCGCTTGTCGCCTCGCTTATCCCAACCGCCTTCTACGTAACGCTTCTCTCCGGCATGTATAAAATCCCTGGTATCTATGGCGAGGTCTGGGGCACGCTCACCAACACCGTTTGGGTGGATGCCTATCGCGGTGCAGGACGACCCGAGGCGGCGTACGTTGTTGAACGATTGGTGGATGTTGCAGCGCGCGAACTAAACATGGATCCGGTGGAATTCCGCCGCAAAAACTTTATCCCGGCTGGTGACTTTCCTTATCAAACACCCGTAGCTTTGCAATACGATAGCGGCAACTATGCAGGTGTAATGGATAAGGCGGTGGAACTTGCGAATTATTCCGCGATGCGGGCCGATCAAGCCAAAGCCCGAAAACAAGGTCGGTATGTTGGCATAGGCATCGGCGCGTGCATTGAAGCCAGTGGCCCAGTGCCATCCAAAGTTGCCGGCGCGCTGGGCGGTGTCACAGGCTTCTGGGAAAGCGGTGGTCTTCGTGTGCACGCCACCGGTAAAGTTACCGCTTTGACCGGTTCTCATTCTCACGGACAAGGCCACGAGACGACGTTTGCGCAAATTGTGGCGGATGAGCTTGGGATTAGCATTGACGACGTTGATATTGTCCATGGCGATACGGCCGTCATTACTAATGGCATGGGTACCTATGGAAGCCGAAGCACTGCGGTAGGCGGTAGCGCGCTTGTGCGTTCAGCTGAAAAAGTGCGGGCAAAAATGATGAAGATCGCGGCTCATCAGCTCGAGGCACCTTTGGATGAACTGGTCTATGATAAGGATCAGGGGAAGGTATATGTAAAGGGTGTGCCCAGCAAAGCTAAGGCTTTTGGTGAACTAGCCTTTGCCGCCTATACCGCGCACAATCTGCCTGAAGGCCTGGAACCCGGCTTGGAAGAAGATACCTATTATGATCCGGCAAATTTCACATATCCCAATAGTGTTCATATTGCACAAGTGGAAGTGGATCCCGATACAGGCGAGGTGACGATCCAGAAATATGTGGCAGTAGATGATGTAGGCAAAGTTATCAACCCGCTTATCGTTGAGGGACAAGTCACAGGCGGAATTGCACAAGGCGTGGGCCAGGCATTATTGGAGCATGGCTACTATGATGAAAGCGGTCAATTAATCACTGCCAGTTTAACAGAATATGCACTGCCGCATGCTCATCATTTCCCGCCTTTAATTACAGGTCGCACCGAGACGCCGTCGCCGCATAACCCACTTGGCGTGAAGGGCGTCGGTGAGATGGGCACAATTGCCTAAACGCCCACTATTGTAAATGCGGTAATGGATGCGTTAGCTCCGTTAGGTGTTCGGCACATAGATATGCCGCTCACTCCTGAAAAAGTCTGGCGGGCGATCCAATCCGCTCAGAAGAGTTAACAAAGGAGGCTTAACATGTATTCTGCTACTGTAGATTATTATCGCGCGAAATCGGTGGTCGATGCCGTTAAATTGCTCAAAAAGAATCCGGGGGCAAAATTGCTAGCGGGTGGTCATAGTCTTATTCCATCCATGAAACTGCGGGTGGCTCAGCCCACTGCGCTCGTGGATATCGGCCGCATCAAAGGATTATCGGGCATCAAGGCGACCACCAAGACCCTCAAGATCGGAGCCCTCACTACACACAATGCAGTTGCCACCTCACCGGAGGTGATGAAGAATTGCGCCATCCTGGCGGAGGCGGCCGGACTCATCGCCGACCAACAGGTCCGCAATCGCGGCACGATCGGAGGCTCGTTGGCGCAAGCCGACCCAGCCGCTGATTACCCCACGTTGATCACAGCGCTTGACGCGACCATTACCGTGGTAGGATCAAAAGGTGAGCGCCAGATTGCGGCGAAGGATTTCTTCAAAGATCTGTTCACGACCGCGCTTACTAAAAATGAAGTAATTACCACGATCGTAATACCGTCATATGGTAAAGGCACGGGTGGCACGTACTTGAAGATGAAGCACCCTGCTTCAGGTTATGCGGTCGTCGGCGTAGCGGCTCTCATCACTATCGATAAAGGCAAATGCACGGAGGTGAGACTCGCCGTTGGCGGTGTAACACCCAACCCTGTGCGAGTCAGCAAGGCGGAAGCCGCGCTCAAAGGTAAAGCGCCAGACAAGGCAAACATCGAATCTGCGATCGTTTCGGTAGCGGGAAGCCTGGGCAGCCCAATAGGTGATATCTACGCTTCCGCTGATTACCGCAAGCACCTGGCAACTGTGATGAGCCGGCGTGCCCTCAAACTGGCGGCAGAACGAGCCATGAGCTGAGAGATCCTGTATCGAGCGTCCGCAAAATACCGGAGACCTCCGGACTGCCCAGGAGGTCTCCCATTGCCATCAGAGGCCCTATTGAAATTCACTTCGATTGACGAGCTGCAAGCTGCGATGCGCGAACGACACTACATCGCCGAACGCGGATTGGCAACGTCTTTGTATCTTGCTTTGAAATTGGGACGCCCGGTCTTTTTGGAAGGAGAGGCAGGCGTCGGGAAGACGGAGGTGGCAAAAGTCCTTGCGGCTCTGCTGGATACCGAGCTGATCCGCCTCCAATGCTACGAGGGGTTGGATGTCCACCACGCGGTCTATGAATGGAATTACACACGGCAGATGATGCACATCCGCCTGCTGGAAGCCCGCGGCGACAAGACAACGGAGGCCGAACTGTTTGGGGAGGAAGTTCTCCTGTGCGAGATTGCAGAGTGCCGGGATCAGCTTGCGCTTGGTCAAATCTCCGCCCGCGCCAAAAATCACCATCACGCACGGATCAGCGGCTTGGTTGTTCGTTGGTTTCGTCGGAGTCATCCTTGCCCCCGGAATCAACTACCCGCCCGCGGCGCGCTCCACGTGGCCGCCGAACTGAAAGCGCATCGCGGAAAGCACTTTGGCGGCGAAATCGCCCTCGCCGCGTGAACTGAATCGCTCGTAGAGCGCCGCTGTCAGCACCGGCGCGGGAGTCGTGCTCTCGATCGCCGCCTGAATCGTCCACCGGCCTTCCCCGGAATCAGAAACGTGGCCGGAGAACTTTTCCA
>JBGQIO010000077.1:0-15438 GCA_041498515.1 Anaerolineae bacterium | reverse complement strand
TTGCGATGATCGAACGGAATACGGAGGATGCAATGTCACATTATTTGGTGTACCGGCAAAGCTATTGGGAGGACACCAAGGAGGGATATAGACCAGATAGCAATCACACTACCGACAGTAAGAAGATGCATAATACCGTCAGGCGCGGGGACTGGTTGTGGGTGGTTATCTCAGGCGGGATCAAGGCGCCGGAGGAGTGGAGGCTCATCGAGCGCATCTATGTCCAGGATGTAGACCCGAAACCCACACCCATGAAGTGGGGCAAGTGGCATTTCAAAGGCAATAAGCGCCGGAGCCAGATATTCTCGATCCTTTCGCAACCCGATCTGACCGCCATCCTTTGGCTGCTGACGTTCGCCAGCGGCAAACGGATCAAATTCAAATGAAAGAAGATAGGCCAGGCCCTGCAGGCGAATGGCTTCCGGCCGTTATCCGACAACGATGGCATCCTGCTCAAGGATTATGCAAGCACGCTGAAGGCGAATGATAAGGTCCCTTACAATGAGCAGGATCCCCTCTCTGCGACGCAATTGGAGTTAGGTGAGATGTGACAAGACCCCCTCCACTGAGAGAACACCCTGAAGAGCGCAGGACCTTCGGCAGTGCACGCTGTCCTCCCCCAAATACGAAAGAGAAATATAAATTCACGAACAAATTTTTTATGTCGGATTTGGGGGCGCTCTTCGCGGCAAGAAGAACGCTTGCCATCTTCGAGTGTGCTTCGCGAAGGTGCCGCAGGCGGAGGGGGGTCGGGTAGAATCTCTACATGCCACCGAAGAGAACAACACAAGAGCATCATCGCCGTTCGATCCGTTTACCGGCATATGATTATTCCCAGCCGGGGGCGTATTTTATAACCATTGTCACACAGGGGCACGCCATGGCGTGCCCCTACGGACAACATCGAAAATTTCGGCCTGCCCGTTCCGGGATCGTTGGGTTCGATCATCCGTCAATACAAATCCTCCGTGACGCGCATCATCGCGCAACAACAGGGCAGTGTTCCCCACGTTTGGCAGCGCAATTATTATGAACACATCATCCGGGATGAGGCTGAACATAACCGCATCAGTCGATATATCGAATCCAATCCCGTCAACTGGGTGACAGACGACGAGAACATCGAACAAAGGTAAGGGGTGGCAAGCGAATGGCTGGTAGTATCATTGAAACGATACAAGGAGAGCCGTATGAACCTCGTGGATTGGATCGAAACGAATCGGAAGACCTTTACGGACCTCAGCGATTCAGTCTGGGGTTTTGCAGAATTAGGTTACCTGGAAGTGCAGTCCTCGCAGCTGCTCATCAAAACGCTCGAAGAGCAGGGTTTCACTTTGGTGAAGGGTGTCGCGGAGATACCCACTGCTTTCGTCGCCAGTTATACAAAAGGCGCAGGTCCCGTCATCGGTGTACTGGGCGAGTTCGATGCGCTGCCCGGGTTGAGCCAGGACTGTGTCCCGTTCCGGAAACCGCTGGTCAACGGCGCGCCGGGTCACGGCTGCGGACACAACTTATTGGGCGTGGCCGGCATCGCTGCCTGTTTCGCGCTCAAGCAGGCGCTGGACGCCGGCGAGGTAAAAGGCACCGTCCGCTATTATGGCTGTCCCGCCGAAGAAGGCGGCGCGGCGAAAGCCTTCATGGCAAAGGCCGGGCTTTTCGATGACGTGGATATCTGCCTGACGTGGCATCCCGATGCGTTCAACGGCACCCTGTGGGCGAACTTCCTTGCGATCTATCGTGTGGGATTCAAATTCCACGGCAAGCCCGCGCATGCGGCTGCCGATCCGTATAACGGGCGCAGCGCGCTCGATGGGGTGGAGTTGATGAACGTGGGCGTCAACTACCTGCGCGAACATATGATCCCGGGCGCGCGCGTCCACTATGTGATCACGAACGGCGGCGGGACCGCGCCGAACGTCGTCCCTGCCGAAGCGGCTTCGGAGTACATCGTGCGCGCACCGCGCACCGATCAGTTGAATCCGCTGTTCGAACGGGTCAAAGATATCGCACGCGGCGCGGCGCTGATGACCGGCACCGAACTCGATATCGAATTATATTCCGGCATGTCGAACATGCTGCTCAATGAAACGATCAATCATGTGCTGCAGAAAAACCTGGAGGCGGTCGGCGCGCCCAAGTTCAGCAAGGAAGACGAGGCCTTCGCGAGAGAGATCGCCAAAACGATCCCCTCGGATAGTTTCGAAGAGTCCGCGCCTTCGTACGGGCTGGATGCCGAGGCGGTTGCCGCTATGAAAAACACATTGCTGCACGAAAGCGTGCTGCCGCCGTATAAGCCGGAGATCGTCCAACCCGGCTCGACCGATGTGGGCGATGTTTCATGGGTGACTCCCACCGGGCAGATCCTCACCGCTTGTATGGCGCTCGGCACACCCGGTCATTCCTGGCAGACCGTTGCGCAAGGCAGAATGGGCATCGGTCATAAAGGGATGTTGTATGCAGGCAAAGTCATGGCGCGCGCAGCTGTGGATTTCATGCAGAGTCCGGAACTGGTCCGCAAAGCGCGGGATGAATTCAAAAAACGCCGCGCAGCGACGAACTATATCTCGCCTATCCCGGATGGTTTGAAGCCGCCGATAAATATTTGAGGGGGTGAGGCCCGCGACCCCGACCCAGCCTCCCCCATTCGAAAAGCACGAATAGGGGAGGGGTATATAAAGTTTGTATGTATATGATTACTCCCTGCCGGGGGCATATTTCATTACCCCTGTCACCCAGGGGCACGCCATGGCGTGCCCCTACGGACAACATCGAAAATTTCGGCCAACCCGTTCCGGGATCGTTGGGTTCGATCATCCGACAATATAAATCCTCCGTGATGCGCAAAATTGTTCATCAACAGGGCGTCGTTCCCTACGTTTGGCAGCGTAATTATTATGAACACATCATCCGAGACAAGGCCGAGCATAACCGCATTCGTCTTTAAATCGAATCCAATCCCGTCAATTGGCTGAAAGACGACGAGAACCCTGAAAGACTTCGATGACATTCACCCATTTACCATCTATAAATCTAACAATTTCCAATTTTTGCATCATCCCAAAAAGCCGCGCTCATCGCGGGGCTTTTTGGGTACCAGGTTTTCTGAGTGCTATACTGTGAAAAACGCCTTAGAAGTGGGCCCAATCCGATTCGGCCCAGATGCTGATATCGGGCTTGCCTTCGAAGAGCATGCCGAAGGCTTCCGCCACTTTCGGGTCGGCCATGAACTTTTGCAGGCCTTCGAGGTTGTTCCAGTTATCCACAGCCAGGAATTCCATCCCGTTCTGAGGGTTCAGGTAGGCCCGGTGCCCGGTGGCTCCCATAGGACGGGTCATGGCGGATAATTGGTCGACGGTCGCATCGTGGGCTTTTTGGGCCGCTTTCTGATCGGTTCCTTTGAGCTTGGCTCGTACTATCGTTACGTAATTCATTTTTTCTCCTTTAGTTGGTCTTCATATATATGACGGGAGTCGAGGACAAAAATGAGCGGTTTATCTCTCATTGCGACCGCAGGTCCGCTGTTCTTTGCGGAGAGAGCCGAAGGCGCGATGTGGCAATCCCAGATTGTCGTGGAAGTACGAGATTGTCCCGCTGCGCGGGATCTCCGACTTCGCAAAGAACGCCCTGAAGTACGAGATTGTCCCGCTGCGCGGGATCTTCGACTTCGCAAGGAACGCCCTGAAGTACGAGATTGATTCGCTTCGCTCGCAATGACGGGAATCTCAAAACGCACATTTTGAGCGTAATTTACCGTCATATATACCGGTATAAGAGAAGTGAGTGTAGGCATGTCGAATTTGGTCAAACAGGCACACGGCACCATTGAAACCGAGCATCTCGCCGAGGCTTTGCGGGGGGAAGCGGACGAGTTCAGCAAGCTGACCGAACCGTACCGCCGTGAGCTTCAAGTCCATTGCTACCGCATCCTGGGCTCGCTGACCGAAGCCGAGGACATGGTGCAGGAGACTTTCCTGCACGCTTGGAAACGACTGGCGACCTACCAGGGCCGGTCCACTTTTCGCGCTTGGCTGTACAAGATCGCCACGAACGCCTGCCTCGACGCGCTGGACCGCGGGCGGAGCCGGCGCAGCCTGCCGGTAAATATCTATCCGAAAGCAGACCCGCATGCAGCAGTCGCCCCGCCTACTTCGGAGATCCGCTGGCTGGAGCCTTTTCCGGATGAGTGGCTGATCGATCAAGCGGCTGCCAACCCCGAAGCTCATTATTCAACTTACGAGAGTATCTCGCTGGCCTTTCTGACAGCGTTGCAGACGTTGCCGCCCCGGCAGCGCGCGGTCCTGATCTTGAGCGACGTGTTGGATTGGTCCGCGCAGGAAACGGCGGATCTGCTCGGGATAACCATCGCATCGGTCAACAGCGCGTTGCATCGCGCCCGCGTGACGCTGGCGAAGAGTTATCATGGTCAAAAGGTGAAGCGAACTATTCCCTTACAGGCTGACGAACATACCCGGAAGATGCTTGACCGGTATGTGCGAGCCTGGCAATCTTCCGATGTAGATGGGCTGGTGGCTTTGCTCAAGCAGGATGCCGTGTTCAGCATGCCGCCATCGCCATCCTGGTATCAAGGCCGCGCAGCGATCCGCAAATTTGCGAGGGCGACTCTTTTTGCAAACGAGGGGATGTTCCCGGGGAAGGCAGCCGGCCGATGGCGGATGTATCCCATGCATGCCAATGGTCAGCCCGCCGTAGCGATTTATATAAGAGGTGAAGCCAACGAATATCGCCCCTTTGGAATTAACGTGCTAACGCTCGAGGGAAACAGTATTACTCAAGTAACCGCCTTTATGGACCCTGCTCTTCCGGTCCATTTCGGTTTGCCGGAAGTGATAAGAGATTGAGGTTTCTTGATTCCCCATTCCCGGAGCAGTATACTATTTCATGAAGCACGGACGATAAGGTGATCTGCCGCCATCACTGCATTACCTAAACCCCTTATCATCAGGCTTCAGAACCCCTGTTCAAGCACAGGGGTTGTATGAGGAACATCCGGTCTGATTCAGAAGAGGAGAATCTTATGAAACTTCGCACACTTTTCACCATCGCGGCGGTCGTGGCCCTCATCTATGCCGTTGGCTTGCTCCTGGTGCCGGGCACTATGAATGCGACCTACGGCCTGGGAGTGAGCTCATCCGAAAAATTGCTGGCGCGCTTCTTCGGCGTCGACCTGCTTGCCTTAGGACTGATCCTATGGTTTGGCAGGGATCTTAACGGCGTCAGCGCGCGACCGATCATTACCGGGAGCCTGATCGGGAATGTCGTGGGTGTCGCCGTTTCCCTCGTGGGAACAATCAGAGGTACGATGAGCGGCTTCGGCTGGACGGCGGTCTTGATCTATCTAGTACTTGCGCTGGGGTTTGCCTACTTCCAATTCATGGCGCCGGCCAAGTAAGTTGTAAACAAACCAAAAGCCGCCCCGCAAGGAGCGGCTTTTGGTTAAGTACTTGAAAGTGCGAGATTGCTTCAGGCTTCGCCTTCGCAATGACAATAAATTTAGTGAGGTTCTCAGATAACATTTGCAAAACCCGCACAACGAGAAATATGGAATAGGCGATACAATTAGACATTGAGAATGGCGACCATGAAGGCCGCTAAGACGAAGTCCGCGATTGATTACTGTACTGGCAAGCAGGATCAGATGATATGAAATTTCAGCTTAAAAAACCCGCTGTTCTGGATGTCTCAAGGTACCAGGGGCAAGTAGACTGGTCGCAGGTCGCACCACGCCCGGCGCTGGTAATTAGCAAGGCCAGCGAGGGCATTGATTCCATTGACCCGATGTTCTCCACTAATTGGGCCAGCCTGAAGGCCCTCAATATTCCACGCGGCGCTTATCATTTCTTCCACGTCGAGATGGATGGTGCCCAGCAGTTCGTGAATTACCAGAATGCCATCACACAGGCTGGAGGATTTATACAGACTGACTTGCCGCCCGCGCTGGGCGTCGAAGGCCTGGAGGTGGCAACCCCCGAAGTCCGGAGGGCCGCTGCAGCCTCGATCAAGACCTGGCTCGACCAGGCGCAGGCATTCTCCGGCAAGATGCCGTTGATCTACACCAGCAAGTATCAATGGTCGTTCCTGACCGATCAAAATGGAAAAACGCCGGCTTGGTCAGGCAATTATCCGCTTTGGGTAGCCTGGTACCCCGACAAACCCGATAAGGTCAGCGCGCCGGCACTTACTGTCATACCAACCGGCTGGAATCAATGGGCGATATGGCAATATTCCAGTAACGGCCAGGTCACCGGTTTTAAAGTACCGGTTGATCTCGATATTCTATCCGACTGGTTCGCCAAACAGCTCGGCCAGTCCAACCCTCCGGGCACAAACGTATACCAGGGGAAGGTCATTGCGCCGAGCGGTGTCAACGTGCGGGTCAGACCGGACGTCACTGCAAACCGGATCGGGGCACTGGCAGCCGGCACGGTCGTAAAAGGGCAGAGCATTAAGGTGGTCTCACAAAATGAAGCCTGGCTGGAAGTTACGGATCCCATGGTCGGGTGGTGTGCGATTGTCTACGGAGGCACGACATTGATCTCGGTCAACCCGTCTTAGAGTGGACAGATATCCAGGAAAGCCATTAGAGCAAAATTTGTCAGGGAGCACTTGGCAAGATAAAGCATTAAGGATATTGAAAGGTAGGTATTCCGGTTCCCTGCCCCTTAAATCCTAAGAATGCCTTTGTCATGAAAGTACCACGCTTTTCCCCTATAATGTTAGTACAATTTTTCAATCGGGCTTTATTTATGAGGTCATGACTTGGTTAAATCCACCGATTCTTTGCGTCTTGCTCTCGTCCAAACCTTCCAATCGGAGCGTACAACCACTCTGGGGAACCGAATCCTTCAAGCCCTTGTCTCGGCTTACCAATTGGTTGCATTGGGGGCTTTTTTAGCTGCGCTCATCCTGGCCAACTCATGGTTGAAAACTCCTTTCTTGGGAGCCTTCTACGAGCAAACCCTGAGGTTCAACGGGGCAGTGCCCAGCGGCGATTCAGGGTCCTGGAATTTATTCAACCAGGGTATAAGACCCGGTGACGAGCTTCTCGCCGTTAACGGAATCGGGGTCAAGAGCGCAGCTGATGCCCAAAGGATCCTGAACGGATTCCATCCGGGTGAAACAATCCCTGTCCTAGTTCGATCGGGAGGAGCGGAGAAGACATTCGAGGTTAAGTTGAATGCCTTCCCCCTCGACGATAGAACGACATACTTTGTCCTACCGGCGATCATCAGTTTTCTATTCCTGGCAATCAGCCTGTGGATCTTCGGCATGCGCCGCAACGAGACGGCCGGTCGATCCTTCGCCATTCTATCCGCTTCGTTGAGCCTTACCATCGGTTCATTCTTCGACCTAAACACAACCCACAACCTTACAGCGTTCTGGACTCTCGGCCTGGCGTTGACCGGCGGAGCATTAATCGACCTGGCGTTAGTATTCCCACAGGAAGCGCGCTTCGTTGTGGGTCGTCCTTATTTGCGCTGGATCGGGTACCTGTTGGCGATCGGATTAAGCGCTTATGCCGTTCCGACCCTCTACAACTTTGACCGACCCCTGAATTACATCCTGGCCTGGCGCTGGATCTATGCATTTGTGGGCCTGTGCGGCCTTACATATATTTTGGTCAATGTTTATTGTGCTTACAAGGCTCAATCACCAGTCGTAAAGTCACAAGCGCGCATGATCATTACCGGAACGGTGATAGCCTTTGGCCCAGCAAGTCTGTGGCTCTTGACCTCGCCGTTCAACGTTTTCGAATTCACTCCGTATGTGTTCCTGCCCATCGTGTTCTTCCCGCTCACGCTCGGCTACACTATTTTGCGTTTCCGCCTGCTGCGCGCTGACGATTGGGTGCGCCAGGGCGCGATCTATATCCTGCTATCCATATTCATCGTGGGCGGATATGCCCTGCTCGTTGCGGGGTTAAGTGTGATATTCAGGACTGCCATGCCGGCCAGTAATCCCTTCTGGATCGGCGGTCTGGTCTTCGTGCTGGCGATCCTGCTCGATCCGATCAGGCTGCGCCTGCAAACCTTTGTGGATAACACTTTCTTCCGGGGTCAACGCGCCTATGCTGATAGTGTTCAGAACTTTGCTCATGATCTGACCGCCGCGCTCGATCTGGCGACCATTGGACAGGTCCTTCGCCGACAGATCATTTCCACGCTGATACCGAGTGCGATCCACATCTTTACCTACGATATGCCCAACGATCGATATGAGTCCCTGCCGGACGAAGATAACCGTGCCAGTACCGATATCCATTTCTCCCCCGGCAGCCCGCTGGTCGATCATTTCATCAAAGAACGCCTGCCTTTGTATCTGGATATGGCGTCTTTGCCTCCCAGCCTAAAACCGGAACAAGCCCGTCTTACCTTGTTGGGAGCGCGCCTATTTATCGCGATGCAAGGGCGTGATCGGCCTGTCGGCTGGCTGGCATTAGGACCGCGACTTTCGGGTCTGCCTTATACGCCACGAGACCTAGCCTTTCTCGATAACCTCGCTGAGCAGTCCTCCGTGGCGATCCAGCGTGTTCAAACCGTCGCGAACCTGGAGCGCCGGGTGCAGGAAATGAATGCCCTGACCCGCGTCTCGCAAGGTGTGAACGTCACCCTGACCTTCGACGATGTGTTGGAACTTATCTATGCTCAAACTGCGCAGATTATTCCAACTTCGCATTTTTACATAACCCTATATAACAAAGACAACAATTACTACTACTATGGCTTTGCAGTAGAGAATAACGATCGCCTTGTTGCCCGCGAAAATTTACCTTTTGCGGCCAATATGGGAATTGGACCGGCGATCATTCAACACGGCCGCCCGATCCTGACGCAGGATTATTCACGCGAATGCCAAATGCGCGGGCTAACACCCGCTTCGCAAGGTGTATATGCCTGGATGGGCGTACCGCTCAACGCCGGCGCTGAATCGATCGGCGCCTTGAGCGTAGGCAGCCATGATCCCGGCACCATTTATACACGCAGTCAACTGGAATTATTGCAGGCCATTGCAGACCAGACAGCAGGTGCGATCGTCAAGGCGCGCCTGCTCCAAGAAACGCAGCAGCGCGCTCGACAGCTAAGCACACTTAACGAGGTGACACGCCAACTCACCTCCACCCTCGAATTGGAGCCTTTGCTTCAAAATATCCTCGAGAGTGCTGTCGGCATTTTGAACTGCGAAGCCGGATCATTTTTCCTGGTGGATGCGCAAACCAATGAACTTATATTCCGTGTGACTGCCGGGCCGGTGGCGAAAGACCTGGTCGGGCAACGAATACAACCGGGCAGCGGCATCGTCGGCCGAGCCGTTACTACAGGCGGCCCGGTGATCGAGAACGACGTCCAACATTCCGAGGGCTGGAGCCCGGAGACGGATAACCTCACCGGCTTCCAGACGCGGGCCCTCATGGCCGTGCCTCTGCGAGTTAAAGACAACCTGATCGGTGTCATTGAGGTCATCAACCGACGTGACGGATTGCCTTTTGTGGAAGAAGACCAAACACTGTTGACCGCTTTTGCCGGTCAGGCGGCGGTCGCGATGGAAAATGCCCGCCTGTATACATTGACCGATCAGGAACTTGCTGCCCGTGTGGAAGAACTTTCGGTCATGCAGCGCATCGACCGCGAGCTGAACACCAGCCTTGAAACAGATCGGGCCATGCGCATCACCCTCGAATGGGCTCTACGGCAGTCCCGGGCCGAAGCCGGGTTGATCGGAATGATAGAGGAAGGCAGGTTGCGCGTGGTGGCGCAGGATGGTTATACAGAAGTCTTCGAACCCCTTATCCTGACTATACCAGCCTTCGAAGCTGCCGTGACAACCGGTCTCCCGCAAAGGGTGCAATTCGATACAGGCGGTGAAGGAAGCCTGCTCCCGGAGGCACACAATCAAATTGTGATCCCCATTCGCCGGGAAACCTCCGTCATCGGTCTGTTGATTTTGGAAAGCACCAGCGACTCTCAAGAAGACCTGACCTTCCTCACCCGCTTGAGCGACCATGCCGCCATCGCGATCTCCAACGCCCAATTATATGGAGAAGTAGAGCGTGCCAACCTGGCTAAGAGCGAATTCGTTTCGTTCGTGGCTCATGAGCTAAAAAACCCCATGACTTCCATCAAGGGTTATTCCGAATTACTCTCGGCGGGAGCCGTGGGCGCCATCAATACACAGCAGGCAAATTTCCTGAACACCATCCGTTCAAACGTTGAACGCATGGCTACTTTAGTATCTGACTTGAACGATAATTCCAAGATCGAAGCGGGGCGATTGCGCATCGACTTCAAGGCGGTTGGGGTAAACGATCTCGTCGAAGACGTAGTGAAATCAACGAAGCGCCAGATCGAGGATAGAAAGCAGGTGATACAAGCTTACCTGCCGTCTGAACTCCCAATGGTATGGGGCGATCCCATCCGCCTGGGACAAGTTTTGACCAACCTTGTCAGCAACGCGACCAAGTACACACCTGAGGGAGGCGTTCTCGTGGTTGGCGCCGAGTCTGCGAAAAATATCTGGGATCCCGTGGGTGCGGCTCAGGTTGTCCACTTGTGGGTAAAAGATAATGGCATCGGTATCAGCCCCGAGGATCAGCGGAGAATTTTCCAAAAATTCTTCCGTTCCGAAGATCAGAAAGCACGAGAAGCGCCGGGTACGGGTCTCGGCTTGAACATCACCAAGAGCCTGGTTGAGATGCAAGGCGGCCGTATCTGGTTTGATAGCGAATATCGGAAGGGAACCACCTTCCACTTTACAGTCCCGGTGGCGGAGGCCTAATTATGACGCTTCAAGCCGCGATCGGTCATGCCCAGGCCCTTGATGGCCGCGAAGCCGGACTGCAAGCCGCGCATCAAGCCCTTAATCATCTGGGCGTTGGATCACCGGGGCTTGGCATTCTCATTTCATCGAATGAATATCAATCACGCGAGGTGCTCACGGGTGTGGCGAGCCTATTAGGCGACACACCGTTGATCGGTTTCAGCACGCCGGCAGGTCTTACCAACGCCGGGCAGCAATCCCACTCTGTCACTCTTGCTTTGTTAAGCGGCGATTTCAAGGCCGAGTCACATTGGTTTTCGGGATATGCTCAATCAGGTCGGGAGACAGCCAACAGTATCGTACGTCTCATTTCCGGAAATAAGGCCAATCAAGGCGTCCTTTTTTTTGCGGATGGTTTTAACGGCGACGCAGAGCAGTTATGCACTGCACTCCAGGGAAGTCACCTCCCGATTGCGGGTGGGCTTTCCTGCGGGGATCCGCATACTGGCAATACTTATCAAATGGCAGGCAACCAGACCGGGACGGGCAGCCTGGCTGCCGCGTTCCTACGCGGAAATATCCGCATCGGCATCGGTCACGCTCATGGTTGGGATCCGGTCGGGAGTCAATTCCGGGTAACACGATCGCGCGGCTTCTGGTTGCGCACGCTAAATGGGCGTCCGGCTTCGGAGACTTATGCCGAACTCTTTGGTCATCCTGCTCGTGATTGGGCTTTTCCTCCCTTAAGCTATCTTGCGAGGTTATATCCGCTGGGCGTCGAACACGGGGAAGACCTGATCGTACGCGCTCCCATCCGAGTGGAGGCAGATGGAAGCTTCCGGATGAATGCCAACATCCGTGATGGCTCTGACGCTTACTTACTGGTCGGGAGCCGCGCTTCCTGTGAGAAAGCCGCCGCTCAGGCAACCCAGCATGCCCTGCTCGCGCTAGGCGAGGTGAAACCGGTGTTTGCTTTAGTCCTGGTAGACGTTGCCTGGCAGATGCTTTTAAAATCCAACCCCGGCGCTGAAATTGCTGCGGTTAATGACATTATCGGCCCAGGGGTCCCGATTGCAGGCGGATATACATTGGGACAAATTGTGCCGGGTAAAGAAGGCACACCGCCAAATTTCCTGAACCAACATATTGTGGTCGTAGCGATTGGCGAACAGAAGTAAAAATGTCGAGACCAGGTTTATAAAAATAAACCTGGTCTCATAATGCGGCGAGGAAGCGAGGTCCTCTCTCGCTCTATTCTTTGGTTAAGCAGGAATATTTACTTTTGGTAGTTCCTCCATCGCTGCATGAACCGCTGCAGCCGGGTACTCGAAATCTTCGAGTTTGCCAGCAAAATAGGCTTCGTACGCACCCATATCAAAATTTCCATGTCCGGACAAGTTGAATAGAATTACACGCTTTTCGCCTTTGGCCTTGGCATCCAGGGCTTCATCAATAACAGCGCGGATGGCGTGTGCAGATTCCGGTGCGGGGATAATTCCCTCCGAACGCGCGAACTGGATCGCCGCTTCGAAGGTGGCATTTTGTTGTACCGCGATCGCATCGATCAAGCCGGCATCATGGAACGCAGATAGTGAAGGAGCCATGCCATGATAACGGAGTCCGCCGGCGTGGATGGAAGGCGGAACAAAGCCATGTCCCAGAGTGTACATCTTGACGATGGGAGCCATCTTGGCCGTATCTCCATAATCGAAGGTGTAGAGGCCTTTGGTCAGTGAGGGTGCGGCCGTCGGTTCAACTGCCAGCAGCCGAGTCCGCTTGCCATTTTTCAAATTCTCGCGCAGGAAGGGATAAGCGATACCAGCGAAGTTCGATCCGCCGCCAACGCAGCCAATGACAACGTCGGGATATTCGTTGGCGAGATCCATTTGTTTCAACGCCTCCTCGCCGATAATGCTTTGATGCATCAACACATGATTGAGCACCGAGCCGAGGCTGTATTTTTTCTTCCCACCGGAGGTGGCCGCAACTTCAACCGCCTCCGATATGGCGATACCAAGCGAACCCGGACTGTTCGGGTCCTTCTCGAGCACTGAACGCCCGTAGTTCGTACGGTCCGTCGGACTGGCAAAAACCTTGCCTCCGTATGATTCCATCATGACGCGACGATATGGTTTTTGCTGGTATGAGATCTTGACCATATACACTTCAAGATCCAAGCCGAAAAAGTTACAGGCCAGAGAAAGTGCCGAGCCCCATTGACCTGCACCGGTTTCGGTTGTAAGGGCTTTTGTCCCGGCGGCTTTGTTGTAAAACGCCTGGGGAATGGCTGTATTCGGCTTGTGGCTCCCTGCCGGGGAGACACCTTCGTTTTTGTAGTAGATATGTGCGGTAGTGCCGAGGGCCTTTTCAAGGCGGCGAGCCCGCAGAAGGGGTGTAGGCCGATATAGTTTATAAATCTCACGGACTTCATCGGGGATTTGGATGAACCGCTCCGTCGACACTTCCTGCATGATTATTTCCATCGGGAACAAGACCGATAGAAAATCCGGAGTGACAGGCTCAAGTGTATCGGGCCGCAGGACCGGGGTCGGAGGCAGCGGACTGTCCGCGTTGATGTTGTACCAAAAACGCGGTAAGTCGGATTCATTAAGTAAAAATTTAGTTTGGTCAGACATGGTTTACTCCTTTGTGGTTTATTAATAATCGGATAGGACCGAGAAATCGAGGACACGCAGGGAATTAAGCCCTTCAAGGCGGGTGAAATGAATGATCGAACATCATGAGGTCACCTAAGGCACAAACAGCGCAGGCGGGTCATCGGGAGTCCGGTCTTCTTTTTGTTCGGTCAATACCTGATCAGCCGGCAGAGAATCATCTTTGACCTGCTTGATGAATTGTTCCTGCAAGGGGATCTCCCGTTCGAGCAAGGACTCCTTCCCTGGGTTTTGTCCATCTAAAATATTCACTTTTGGTTCCAATTTTTTGTCCATTGTTAAAACCTTCCGGTATGAAAAAAAATAAAGCGTTCATCCCGATTGGGACGAACGCTTTGGTCCGTGGTGCCACCCAGCTTAGGCCGACCAATGGCTTTAAACAAGAACTCCCCGATGAAGCATCAGGGAGAAAAGGCCAGCCTCACTTTTTGGATACGCAATTAATCAATTATTGTGATCAATCGATATATCCTAGCTCTGTAACGGGAGCAACCGTTCAGGATACTCGGGTTTGTGCCCTTTCACCTTTCAGCTCGGAGGTCCATTCGGTGCTTACGTCCCGGGCAGGGCTTTCACCAATCGCCTGCTCTCTAAACCGTCGTTCAACACGTACTCGTCCTCGTCACGGCCTTTTAATTATTGGCAGAATTATATGCCTGATCTGTTGATTGTCAAGACTTATCGAAGGCAAATTAACGATCAAAAACAGGAAATGATAGAGAAAAGATTTGGGAAGATTTAGTATATTAACGAACATCTTCTTTGATTCGTAACGGATTTTTAGCGCTCACCGATAGTAGGATTCCAGGCTTGAGCGAAGTACAATAGGAATAAGGGAAAAACCCTGCTGATCTTGCAGAAAGGAAATCAAAATGCGAAAGTACGGTGTAAATATATTAACTATAGGTCTGGTTTCGCTGCTCGCGACGGCCTGTTCACTTCCAGCTTACGGGAGTCCACTTGCGACTCCTACAGTGCTGGTTCTACCTACCCTTACACCCCTGCCGCCAACGATTGCTCCCACCCTACCGTCAGCGATAACGAATACGCCTAACCCGTTTCCAACTCTTTCGCTCTCGGGGGTACCAACCCTCCAGGCGGCACAACCGGCTGCAGCAAATTTTTGCGCGGATGGAAAGGCCACTGCATTAATCAATAGTTTCAAGTCCGCATTGCAGACCTCAAATGGCGCCCTATTCGCTTCGCTGGTCAGCCCTATACACGGCATGGATGCACGCTTCTATCGAAACGGGCGCAAGGTAAATTATGACAGCGAACATGCCAAATTTCTATTCGATACAACATTCGAAGTCAATTGGGGAACCGCCCCCGGCAGTGGATTGGAGACCACAGGCTCATTCCATAGACTTTTTGTTCCGGCCTTGTTGGATGTCTTCAATAAAAATTACACCTTGACCTGCAATCAAGTTCAAGTCGGCGGGACATCGTACCAGACCACCTGGCCTTATACAGGGATCAATTTTTATTCAGTTTTCTATCCGGGATCGCAGGGTAACGGCAGCCTTGATTGGCATACGTGGCTGCTTGGTATGGATTACGCAAACGGCAATCCTCACTTGTATGCCATCATGCAATTCCTGTGGGAACCGTGATATGCATAAAAATGATTAGCCACAAATTTAATTGTAGACATTTTTGAAATCCCAGAAGCCCTCCCCCCGGTCGCCTCCGGCGTCCACACGCTTCGCGGTCCGCTTCGCTTATCCACACGCTCCGCGGTCCGCTTCGCTAAGCTTCGCATCCTTCAGGGAGAGGGGATGCGAGGCACGCAAAGCGGAACCCACACCGGAAGAACACACCGATAATACGCTGTGCAAGCAGTGCAGGCAGGGTCCCCCAAAAGCAAGAACGGGGATGTTATCCCCAAGGAGCAAGAACGGGGATGTTATCCCCAAGGAGCAACAACGGGGATGTTATCCCCAAGGAGCAAGAACGGGGATGTTATCCCCAAGGAGCAAGAACGGGGATG
>JBGQIO010000076.1:0-15448 GCA_041498515.1 Anaerolineae bacterium | reverse complement strand
GAATGGTTGGCCGCCGTCTTGCACGCTACCTCCTCCACCATGGCTGCTGGATCGCTAAATGCCAAGTTGACATTTTCGGAAGAGGCGACCGCTGCAGTCTCTTCAGCCAGTGCGCGCATCAATGTGTGCGCGCTGGAGCTTTTGAGCAGTTCACCATTCGATATTCGTAGTAAGGCGGTCAATGGATTGATGGAGGCGTTGATAACGAGCTTGCCCCAAACTAAGGACCTGGCATCGGTGATGATTTCCACATTGAAATTTGCCGATTTTAGAGCATCTACCAACGGACCCAAAGAGGGATGGTCTTCGACGGAGAGCAAGCCTTCGCCCCCAGGCTTTACCAGGCCCGGACCGAGCAGAGTCGCGCCGGATGTTGTCGAGCCCAGGATCACGCGATCATCCCCTAGTCTCTCTGCAAGGATCTCGCGGTTGCCGAGACCGTTCTGCAAGGTTAGGGCGAGTCCATCTTTTGCCAGGCAACCTTCCAATTGGCGCGCGGCGCGTTCCGTTTGCCAAGACTTGACCAATGTTATGGCGTGCTTCGCACCGCGGCAATCGCTGGGATTGGCCGTGACCTTCACGGAAAAACTTTGCTCGATACCCTCACCATCCACGAGCCGAGCCCCCTTTTGATGCAGCGCTTTCAATCCGTCCTGCCAGGTCCCCAGCATGGTTATGTGCTGCCCGGCTTGGGCCAGGCGCGCGGCGAATAAAACTGCAAGCGCACCGGTGCCAACGATGAGAATTTCCATTATCTTAATTCTTTTCGAGAGCTTGTTGAAGTGCCTGCCATTCGTTGTCATCCATCTCTACAGAATGTTCGGTTGTAGGAAAGGATCGACCTTGGACGTCAGAAATGTATTCGGTGAAGGCTCGTTGCATTTCAGCATGAAAGTCTGCGTATTTCTTGACAAACCTGGGAGTAAAGCGATCGAACAGACCGAGCAGGTCGTGTGTGACCAAGACTTGTCCGTCACAGCCGAGGCCTGCGCCGATGCCTATGGTCGGGATGGACAGTTTCTTCGAAATCAATTCCGCCAGACGGGCAGGAACAGATTCAAGGACAAGGCTGAAGCACCCAGCTTCTTCCAATAGGAGAGCATCTTCCAACAGACGCTTTGCCGCGGAGGCGGTTTTACCTTGTGGGCGGAAACCGCCCAATTGATTGACTGATTGAGGCGTGAGACCCAGATGCCCCATCACCGGGATACCAGCGCTAATGATGGTATGGATGGCCTCGATACGCTCGCACCCACCTTCGAGCTTTACCGCGTCCATGCCAGCCTCCTGCAAGAAACGTCCCGCATTGCGGACCGCTTCCTCGGGCGAGATCTGATACGACATGAACGGCATATCACCGATCAACAACGCGTATTTCGCGCCGCGTGAGACCGCACGGGCATGATGGAGCATGTCTTCCATTGTCACGGGCAAGGTAGTTTGGTAGCCCAGCACGACCATCCCAAGCGAATCGCCGACAAGGATGGAATCTACGCCCGCTTGATCCTCCGCCAGCGCGGTAGGATAGTCGTAAGCCGTCAGCATGGTGATCGGCTCACTCCGCTCTTTCTTTTGACGAAAGGTGCTGGTGGTCACCTTCCTGCGTTGAGCCGGGGCCGGATTCAGAGTTGCAGTTTTTAAAACGGTAGCTATTGTTGACATGGTACCCTCCAGTAAAGGTAGGGGCCGTTGGGTGCGGTCTTCCCCTGATCGCCGCAAAGACAGCCTGAAATTAGATGATGCCGTCGCGTTCGTAAGATGCGCGCAGCTTCTGTATTATTCCACAAAATCCTTTTTTCGCCTATAATAATTATGTAAGAAATAATCGTCCGGAATAATTCTCACCACTCTCCTCTCGACACTAGTATTATAAGGAGATTGCTATGCGTCGGATGTTCGGCTTTTTGATCGGGATCATGGTCGGTGCGCTGGTTGGCTCGACGGTGGCGCTTCTACTCGCCCCGGAAACAGGGGAAAAACTCCGCAACGAGATTCGCGCCCGAGGGGAGGGGTTGATTTCAGACATTCGCCAGGCGGCAGATGTGCGGCGTATTGAACTAACTGATCGGCTGGAGTCTATGCGGGCACCTCGCCAGGTTTAAAATGTAATCCCGCAGGCCTGTTGTAAAAGCGGGGATTACCCCAATCCAATTGATTGGGTAGCAAGTCGCTCATGAATAAGTGAAGTCCATTGGGATCCGTTTAATATTCCGGCGGCGTTGCGGGTTTCCCGGAATTTTGATTATGTTTTCCCCTGCCAATTATTGTTCGATAGAACCCTGCTACCTGAGCCATACAGCGCGTGTACTCGGCGCGCTCAGCGATCATTTTTTGGTTCAGACCTGCGGCTTGCTCCCGCAGGTCTTTGTTATCCAGTGCATGGAGAATGGCCTCGGCCAGCTTCTGCGGATCGGTTACATCGGTCAGCAGACCGTTCTCACCAGGCCTGATCCATTCACGTAGGGAATCAAGATCTCCAGCAACCGGGAAGCAGCCGCAGGCCATGCCTTCCAACAAAGAATTAGGCGTGCCATCGTGAATGCTTGGCGAAACGACCACCTGTGCCCTACGGAAGACCTCCGCCATTTTGGCGTAAGGCAGTGGTGGCATTAATTCGACCGCGCTGCTGAGATTAAGGCGTTCAATCCACTGCATGGCTTGCGGCTCGCCCTCCATCGAAGCACAGATGAATTTAGCATCGCGGCGTTTTGCAAGTACAAGCGGAATGGCTTGGAAGAATATATCGTTTCGCACATAAGTGCGGAGCCCGCGTGGATTGATAACAACAGGCTCCTGAATACCCTTTTCAGGCGGATAAAAAATCTCGGCCCGTATTCCACCGTTACCCGGAATGACCAGTTTTGGCCGGTCCGCCTCAAAGCCCCATTGTTTTCCCAGACGGATATCGCGCTGACAATCGGCGTGCAACGCGTCAGCGACTTGCATTGTCCACGAGGTGTAATGACGCATAAGCCAATTGGCCGGCGCATGCAGGGTGAAATCGTTACCCCAAACCGAAACGAGCAAAGGCACACCGGTATATGCGTCTGCAGCCAGCATACCTTCGTAGGAAATTCTCATCGCATGGACGAGATCGGGGTTAACCCTCTTTATGAATTCACGTAATCTTTGGGAGGCGCGGGAAATAGTTAACGGGCCCAATAAATTTCGAATAATCCTCAGGGGACTCAGCCGCAGCCCGTGATAAGGGGAATTGTATGAGGAAGGGTATGTTTTTATCATCCCGCTGAAAGCCACCGGTGTTATCTCTAGCCCGGTAATCGGGAAATCCGTTGAACAGACAAAGGGAGACGCAAGGTACACCTCATCCCCGCGTTCGACAAAATATCTTATCCAATTTTGAGCGATGGGCGAGCGCCCGTCAGCGACAAAGAGCAAGCGCATGAGGTCAATATACCAGAAGTTGCTCATATAAGGTAAGCCGTAGTATTATTGACGCACGCGTGGAGCGGAATGGTGTCTTGGTTTGTCTATTCAACACTGCTATTGAACAGATACCAATAAGAACCGTAAAGGAAATCTAAAAGGAAAATAACAGGTAATTTGAAGCTGTGAGTTTTGCACCTGTAATTTCATAATAAAGAGGAAAATAATGAAACAAATTTGTGTCGTCGGTGTGGGTTATGTCGGCCTTGTGACAGGCGCCTGTTTTGCCGACCTCGGTAACAAAGTCGTCGCACTGGATGTGGACGAGAAACGCGTCGAGAATCTAAAAAAGGGCATCATGCCCATTTATGAACCGGGTCTCGATGAACTGGTCACACGCAATGTTAATGCAGGCAGGCTTTCATTCACAACATCGTATGCAGAGGCGATGAAAGGGGCGGAGTTCGCTTTTATTGCAGTGGGGACTCCCTCGGGTGTCAACGGTGAAGCAGACCTGCAGTATGTCGCTGCCGCGGCAAGATCCATTGCGCAGGATATGCAGGAGCCGCTGGTCATCATAAATAAGTCTACCGTCCCGATCGGTACCGGGGACTGGGTCGCCGATATCGTGAAGGGCGCGCAGCCCAAGCCGATCCCATTTTCACTCGTATCTTGCCCGGAGTTTTTACGCGAAGGTTCTGCCATCGGGGATTTCATGAGCCCGCATCGTACGGTGATCGGCTCCCTTCATCGTGATGCTGCGGAGAAAGTGGCGCAGCTGCATTTGCCTCTCCGTGCGCCGATCGTGATCACCGACCTGCGCACGGCAGAGATGATCAAGTACGCTTCCAATGCTTTCCTGGCGACGAAGATTTCCTTTATGAACGAACTGGCCGACCTGTGCGAATGCGTCGGCGCAGACGTGAAGGAAGTCGCAGCCGGTATGGGTTACGATGCGCGCATCGGTCGTCATTTCCTGGATGCCGGCCTCGGCTGGGGTGGATCTTGCTTCCCAAAGGATGTGAAAGCCCTGGCATATATGTCCAGGGAGAAAGGTCTCAATCCGCGCATTCTGGATTCGGTCACCCAGGTCAATTATGATCGTCGCAGCGAGGCGGTCAAACACATGGATGAAATGACGGGTGGATTGAAAGGCAAGACGATCGGTTTGTTTGGCCTGGCTTTCAAGCCGAACACTGACGATATGCGCGAAGCACCCTCCATAGATATTGTCCAGCATTTAACGAAGGCTGGCGCTAAGGTTCGCGCTTATGATCCGGTGGCCATGGAGGTCGCACGCCCAATCCTGCCAGCCATCGAGATGTTCAAGGACCCGTATGAAATGGCCAAGGGCTGTGACGGCGTGATCGTGGTAACCGAATGGAACGAATTCAAACAGCTCGATCTTGACCTGCTAAAATCCGTGCTCAGAAAGCCTGTTATTTTCGACGGTCGTAATATCTACGATCCCGATTCAATGCGAGAAAAGGGCTTTATTTATCGAGCGATTGGACGGGGGTTTAACGGTAAGTAAGCTTTTTCGGACCTTAAGGAGTCGGGTACAATTGCCCGGCTCTTTTCTCATGGATACCAAGAATACACCCCCGGTTTGTAACTACGAAGATTCCGATTACCAGTCGTCGTTTTGGGAAAAGGGCGGTCGTGAGTATGAAGACCGAGTGGAAGCCATTGCTTTGGAGCGTTTGCTTCCTGAGAAAGGGAGCCTCCTGCTGGAACTCGGTGCTGGCGCCGGCCGCAACACTCTGCGCTATATTGGCTTCGAAAAAATCGTCCTACTCGATTTCTCTCGCACGCAGTTGGAGCAGGCCCAGCAGCGACTTGGCCGATCGGATAAATATGTTTATGTTGCGGCCGATGTTTACCGGCTACCGTTCATTGATGGTTTGTTCGACGCAGCCACGATGATCCGCGTTCTGCACCATATGGCGGATGCCCCGCAAGCTTTAGGTCAGGTGCGAAATGTCTTGCGTTCGGATGGTACGTTCATACTAGAGTATGCCAACAAACTGAATCTAAAAGCAATGTTACGTTACTGTCTTGGACGGCAAGCATGGAGTCCATTCACACTGGAACCGGTGGAATTTGCGAAACTGAACTTTGATTTCCACCCGCAAGCTGTCCGCAACTGGCTCACGGATTTGGGTTTCAAGGTCGAAAAAATCCTTACCGTTTCTCATTTTCGAATGGGAATATTGAAGCGTGCTGTTCCAACATCCATGCTGGTTTTTTTTGATTCACTCTTTCAATGGACAGGAGCCTTCTTCCAATGGACTCCCAGTGTGTTTGTGAGGGCGCGAATTGGGAACCGGGAATTGGCAATCGCAGAGATTCCAGCTGCCCCGGTTGCGTATTTCAAATGTCCCGAATGCGGTCAGGCTCCTCTCGAAGAAAGGAAGACCTATCTTTTCTGCCCGAACTGCCACCGACATTGGGAAATCAAGGATGGGATCCATGATTTTAGGGAACCCATGCGTTAACGAAAAGCCGTCTCCATTAATAACCAGCACTGGTGGATGATTTCTTCGATCCTTTTGAGTATAAAACATAGAGCCGTTTCTCATGGAAACGGCTCTAACTCTAAAACTTTGACCCTACTTTCCAGCACGGATTTTGGCACCGCTCAAAGGATCGCCGAACAGGGGGGCAAATGCGCAGAAGTCAAATAAGCCTGCGACAAGGGGCACTAGCCCTATCAGCGCCACGACGAGGCCGCTCGTGCCGGTCAAGCCTAGCAAACCCCAGACGATCAGACCGATGCCTGCCACAATGCGGGTGATGCGACCGGCGGGGGAGGCCATGAATGAAACAAACGGGTTCATATTTTTATCTCCTTTTATTTTTTATCGAATATCTTGCCCCCAGTATAGGAGTGTAAGGTGGTTCTGTCTGTGACAATGTCACATAATAACGACGTCATTGCGACCCGTTAATGTATGGTTAGCCTCCGCGAAGTAAACCTATCCGATAGGTAAACCCCTTTTATCTCTTGAGTGGGATTTGATCTTTGATATCCATCGGCTAATAACCTTCCCAATTATTAAGCAGTGGAACGAGTACGCATACCCTCCAAGTCCAGCACTTCGATCTCACCACGGCTCGAGCGTAGCAGTCCTCGTTGTGCCAGATCCTCAAGCAGGCGGCTGATGACTTCACGCGAGCTGCCTAACTCGGCTGCAATTTCCTGATGCGTGATCCGCATCGGGTTCGCGACCCCTGAACGGGATAATAAAAAAGATGCCACACGCGTATCCATGCGGCGGAAGGCAACTTCTTCAACAATCTCCATCACACTAGCCAACCGTTGTGAGAGCAAGTCAAAGACATAATCGCGCCACAGGTCATAACGGTGGATCCACTCGCGGAAAGTATCTGCCGGGATCATAATTGCCTCGGCATCTTTTTCAACTGTGGCAACCGCTGGAAATGTCTTTTGGCTAAGGATGGCGTTGGCAGTCAGGATACAGCTTTGTCCGTTGCCGAAACGGTAGAGGGTTATTTCACGCCCTGTCTCGCCGATCTTGTAGACGCGTACCACACCGGATATCAACAGGGCAATTGCATCCACGCGGTCGCCTTCCAGAAAAATATCCTTTCCCGCCGGGATCCTTGCAAAGAAAGCCGCCAGCTGGAAATCGCGTACGAGGACCGCTTCCGCTTTTTGAAGCAAAGGAATGGCGTGCATGATACGTTTATATTGCTCAGGTTCGATCATTCTGGTACCTTTTCTGCTGCCAGGCATCCTCGGACTGTGCTGGATTCGGACAATTAGTGAAATACAATATAATTTCTCATTTCCGATTAGGGGATCTCTGTCTGATCATCAAAATCGCTTAAAGTGGCTTCCACATCAAATGCAGGTTTGGGGTATTTCATTTCAAGATTTTTCAGTGTATCAATGATCGTAGTTGCTACAACCCAATCGCGGTACCATTTTCGATCCGCAGGGACAATAAACCAGGGCGCGTAATCGGTGGATGTCAGGCTTAGAACATCTTCATACGCTTGCATATATTTCTTCCACAGCTGTCGTTCCGTTAAGTCACCCGGATTGAATTTCCATTGTTTGGTTTCATCTTTCAACCGGTCACGCAAACGCTGCTTTTGTTCGTCCGGACTGATGTGTAGGAAGAATTTTAGGATCGTCATTCCCTCTTCATACAGCATTTTTTCGAAGGCATTGATCTGTTCATAGCGTTTTTTCCATACCACGGGGGTGACCAGTTCATGCACTCGTACCACAAGCACATCTTCATATTGACTGCGGTTGAAAATAACCATTTCCCCTTTCCCGGGCATAGGTTGATGGATGCGCCATAAATAATCATGATCCATTTCATTCGGAGTGGGGGCCTTAAAGCTTGCGACTCTTACGCCCTGCGGATTGACGCCTTCGAATACGCGGCGGATGGTCCCATCTTTACCGCCGGTATCCATGGCTTGCAGCACGACTAAAACTTTATGACGGTGTTCAGCATACAGGAGTCCTTGTAAAGTATCCAGCTCCTTGGTCAGTTCGAGAAGTTTCGTGTGAGCCAGTTCTTTTCCGCCCTCGAAACTGCTTGTATCCGCAGGATCAAAATCGCTGAGATGAACTTCTTGCCCGGGTTTGAGACGGTATCGTTTCATTATCTATATCCCTTATTATTAGTATTTTTCTATCACCCAAAAATGTGAAAGCCCCAACCTTCGCAAAGGCGTCTTTTCCAAAAATTGCATCACCCTTCGCAGGAACTTTCCCACTGTGCCAAAGCGGACGATCAGATTATCGTAGGCTCCAAAAATGACCGTCCGTACAACAAATTTCACGGGCAGGCCGTCGAACAGCTTATTCAAGTCGTGTTGAGAATAAACGCGCACATGTGGAGCGAGCCTGTCGCGCAAGGCGCGCGGCAGGTAATTAACAAAGGGTTTATTGCCAAAATAATATTTGCCCTTCCAGTAAATACCATGAGTTTCAAACGGGTAGCCGCGGTTGGGGCAAAAAAGTACGATGCGGCCGCCTGGTTTCAATACTCGTACCATCTCAAGTACCGCGGCGTGGTCATCCTGGACATGTTCGATCACTTCGTGGCTAAGGATCAGGTCAAATGTTTCAGCAGGCAGTGGCAGGGTTTCACCTGCCGCGTTGAGGATGCGCGCTGAGTTGGCTGCAGCTTCGGCCGCGCGCTCAAAATCGTATTCTAATCCGTAAACGGTTCCGCCAAACGGTGCAAGATGCTCGATGTACATCCCAATGCCACACCCATTTTCAAGAATTGATCCTGTGATCCGCTCACCCGCTGCCTGCACGATCATGGCGAGGCGTCGTTTTTGGCCTTCGCGCCAGACGTATGAGGGTTCGCCGCGCAAAGCCGCTTTGTTAAAATCCCTTTCTGCCATGCGGGCAATTATATCTTGCAACTTTTCTTACCCTATGCTAAAATGTAGGCCATCGTCGCATCAATTAGTGGTCACACCGAGAAGTGGGCAGCCCCCACTTTTCTGCTTGTATAAGGATAGATGGAGTAATTAGCATGCCAAAGAACGAGTTCGCCCTGGCGTTCAACGAAGTATTGGAAGAAAAGCAGCTGTCGAAGGAGATCATCCTAGGCGCGATTGAATCCGCCATGGTTTCAGCTTACCGGCGGGCTGTCAACGCGTCCACAGCCCAACAAGTCGAAGCCAAAGTGGACACCGATACAGGTAAAGTCACCATCTTCGCCGAGAAGGAAGTCGTCGAGGATGTACAGGAAGAAAAGACCGAAGTCACCCTTGAAGAAGCGCGCAAGGTCAACCCCGAGGCGCAGCTGGGCGATATGGTGATCGTCGAATCGACGCCCGCCGACTTTGGCCGCGTGGCCGCGCAAACAGCCAGGCAGGTCATCCAGCAGCGGATCCGCGAGGCGGAACGCTCCGCACAGATGGAATATTTTGCCCGTCAAACGGGCGAAATTGTATCAGGCATCATCCAGGCTACGAATATGCAGGGCGCCACTATTGGCCTTGATATGAAGGCCGAGGGTATATTACCGGCCAATCAAAAAATACCCAACGAACGTTTTAAAGTCCATGACCGTATTCGGGCGGTAGTGCTCGAAGTCAAAGATGGCTCGCGCGGTCCGCAGATCATTCTCTCGCGCGCCCATCGCAACTTCCTGCGGCGTTTGCTGGAAAACGAAGTCCCTGAGATCTATCACGGTATAGTGGAAATCCGTGCCATCGCCCGCGAACCAGGTGCACGCGCAAAAGTTGCTGTTATGGCAACGCAGCCGGGAGTGGATCCGGTCGGCGCCTGTGTAGGTATCAAAGGTGTTCGCATTCAAGCGATCGTCAAAGAACTACACGATGAGAAGATTGACATCATCCAATGGGATCCGGATCCCGTTATTTACATTTCGAAGGCCATCAGCCCGGCACGGGTTACCGGCGTGTATTTGAACGAGACGGATGGCAGCCGTACAGCCACCGTCGCCGTGATGGAAGACCAGCTCAGCCTCGCCATTGGTCGCGATGGACAAAACGCACGCCTGGCTGCCAAACTCACTGGCTGGCGTATTGACATCAAGTCGGTGGTTGAAGCCGCGGGTGATACGATCGCCAAATTACAAAGTGATCCTGAACTGGCTGCCGTGCTTCCGGCGGCTGTCGAAAGTATTCCACAGGTACAGGAAGCCCTGACCAAAAAGGCCGAGAACCGGCCCCTCACGCCGGAAGAATATACACTGCTGGGTCAATTTGTTGACCGCGTCGAACGCCGTACTACGCAGATCAAGGAAGAAGCGGTGCGCGCAGACGAAGAGCGGTTAAGCGCGGCTCGGGCCGAGGTACCGCCGGTCGCCTTCAGCATGCCGCTTGATCAGCTTGGCCTTAAGGAGCATGTATTTAATATTCTGGTCGAGGCCGGATACGAAAACATCGGCAACCTGATGATGGCGATCAAGCTGGATGAGAACAAGGTGCTCGGTTTACCCGGTGTGGGTCCGAAGGCTATACAAAATATTCACGAGCAATTGGAGGCGATGCAGTTCCCTGAGGTTCCTGCGGAAGTAAAAGCCGAACCTGAAGTTATAGAAGAAGCGCCCGCCGGGCAGGAGGCTGAACCCGTCGCCGCTGAAGTGCTGCCTGTAGCAGAAAAGCAAGCCAAAGTCCAGGTGGATAAGGAAGAAGTCGAGGAGGAGAATGCCAAAGACGGCGTCTCACTCGATGAGTTGTTCAAGATGAAGCCGGATATCTTCCAAGCTCCGTCCACGATGGATGAGGATGAGGCTGCCAAGAAAAAGGGTAAGAAACAAAAGAAGAAGGGCGTCGAGTTGGTGCTCGATGAGGAGCTTGGTGAGGTCGTAGGCCGCAAAAAGCATAAACGTGCCGAAGACGACCTCGATGTGGAATAGTAAGATGGTGCTGTTGCGATAAGCGCAACGGCTTATGATAAAGGTGTCCAAGAAACCTGTTCAGCGTGTGAAGCACATCCCCCAACGGACTTGTGTGGGCTGCCGCACCGTGATGGCGAAACGCCAACTGGTGCGCATCGTCCGTACGACCAATGGGGTGCTGGTTGACCCGACGGGTAAACTGGCCGGACGCGGCGCGTATCTTCATGATCGTCGTTCCTGCTGGGAGACCGGATTGGAAGGCAGCCTGGCTCACGCTCTGAAAGTTGACCTGACCGCAAACGACCGTGAACATCTTGAAGCTTTTATGAACACGCTGGTGAAAGCGGCGCCTGGCGAATAGTTTATGTGACCGAATAGCCTTTCGCTCACAGACCATCGCCAGAACAAATCAGTAATAGGGAGGTTGCTGATTTGAAGATTTGAATTTGGAGGTGGCCTATGAGCACTAGTATTGAACTCCCCGCCAGTATCGTGATACGCGATCTGGCTCAAAAGATCGAAAAAAGCCCAATCGAAATTATAAAAAAACTGATGGCGAATGGCGTCATGGCTACTATCAATCAGGCCATAGACTTCGATACCGCCGCGATCGTGGTCGCCGAATATGGTTTTGAAGCAGTCGCTGAAGCGCAGGTGGAAGTCAAGAAAGAAGAGACAGGCGAAGTGCCGCTTTGGCGGCGTCTGATCGCGGATGAGGACGCTAGCAAGCTGATGGCGCGTCCGCCCGTAGTGACCATCCTCGGTCATGTTGACCATGGAAAGACTTCATTGCTCGATGCGGTTCGTCAGACGGACGTAGCCGCTGGCGAAGCAGGCGGTATTACTCAACATATTGGTGCGTATCAAGTCGAGAAAAAAGGACGTACGATCACTTTCCTGGATACGCCCGGGCATGCGGCGTTCACAGCTATGAGAGCTCGAGGTGCGCAAGGCGCGGATATCGTGATCCTGGTCATCGCGGCTGACGACGGCGTAATGCCGCAGACCAGGGAGGCCATTGCCCATGCAAAAGCAGCACGTGTACCGATCATTGTAGCAATGAACAAGATCGATAAGCCAAACTCAAATCCAGAGCGTGTGAAGCAGCAACTTGCTGAACTCGAACTTGTACCCGATGACTGGGGCGGTAACACGATGATTGTGCCTGTTTCCGCGAAACTAAAGCAGGGCATTGACGATCTGCTTGAAGGTATTCTACTGGTGGCAGATAACGCCGATATCCGTGCCAACCCGGATGGCAAGGTGCTGGGTACAGTCATTGAAGCGGAAGTGGATAAATCCAAAGGGACGATTGCCACGCTGCTTGTCCAGAATGGCACGCTGTCGGCTGGCGACATTGTCGTGGCCGGCAACTCTTTTGGCCGCATGAAAGCCATAACCGATTACAAAGGGAAACAGATCCAAAAAGCCGGTCCGTCGATGCCGGTTGCAGTCTTGGGATTGAACGAAGTGCCAGCGGCCGGGGATGTGTTCCAAGTGGTTGCATCTGAAAAGGAAGCGCGGGCCATCGTTGCTGAGCGCATGGAAGCAAATAAATCACAAGCGCAAGCCAGGAAGAAAATATCCCTGGAAGACCTGTTCGCCAGTGTTCAAGCCGGTGAAGCCAGGGAACTGAGCTTGATCGTCAAGGCAGACGTGCAGGGTTCGCTTGAACCCATCCTGAATGAATTTGAAAAACTTGGCAAAGGTGAGATTGCTGTTAACGTTCTCTATGCAGAAACCGGTAATATTGGTGAAAATGATGTCATGCTGGCCTCGGCCTCGAAGGCTATCATCGTTGGATTCAATGTGCAGGCCGACGTCTCAGCTCGCCGGTTGGCGGAGACCGAGGGTATTTCCATCCGCTTATACGACATAATCTATCGGATGACGGAAGATATAGAAAAGGCTCTCAAAGGCATGCTCGAGCCGGAGGTCGTCGAGAAGGTGATAGGACGTGCCCAAGTGCTGGCTGTCTTCTCGGCTTCCAAGCTTGGACGGGTAGCGGGCTGCCGTGTAATTGACGGTGAGCTGCGCCGGAACGCGAAAGTGCGTTTATATCGAGGGACGGATCTGGTTTTTGAAGGTGAAATGGCTTCGCTCCGGCATGAAAAAGAGGATGTTCGTGAGATCCGGACCGGCTTCGAGTGCGGGGTAGGACTTAAGAATTTCAACGATATCCAGGTTGGCGATCTATTGATCTGCTATATTCTGGAAAAGAATGAATAAATACTCGTAAGGATGCGGCGGGACGATCTTGGTCAAAATGCTTTGCAATACGTAATCCACCCGTAAAAAACACATGCCTTCAGAAGCTCGCCTCAAACGTATAGCGGACCGAATCCGCCAAGAGCTCGCAGATATGCTCATCCGCGAGCTGAGTGACCCGCGCTTGAAACAGATTTTCCTGACAGACGTTAAAGTTGATAAGGAACTGACGTATGCGGATATATTTGTCTCGGCTATCGAGGGGCCGATGCGTTCCGTTGAAATACTGGCAGGCTTGGAATCGGCCAGCGGCTTCATCCGCCGCACGTTGGCCAGACGCGTGGAACTGCGGGCTTTTCCACGTCTGCGCTTCCACTGGGACCCCACTCCCGAAAATGCAGATCGCATCGAAAAAGTTCTTGCGGAACTCCGTGACAAAGTGAATGGAAACGAAAAGAGAACAGGCAAAAAGAACGCCAATTCGTAGTGTATAGTATAAAATAGGTGGTGCATTGAGCGATTAGGAGGATTTACTTTTCAATATGGCTGGCAATATCAACGAAGCGATCAAGTTACGTCTTGAAAATGCTACGAATATTCTTATAACTTCACACATCCGCCCGGACGGTGATGCCGTGGGTTCCTTGCTGGGTTTGGGGTTGGCACTTCAGAACGCGGGCAGGAATGTGCAAATGGTCCTGGTAGATAGTATATCTTCGTCTTTCAAACATCTTGAAGGCGCAGATCTGATCAAGACAAAAATTGAGGGAACGTACGATACCTTTATCACCGTCGACTGCGCCGATTTCAAACGTACGGGCAAACTTTTTGAAAAACTTGGTCCACCCGATATTAATATCGACCATCACGTCACCAATGAGAATTTTGGAACATTGAATTTAATCGAAGGCACTGAGGTCGCCACCTCTGCGATCCTCACCAATTACCTGCCAGGTTGGGGCTATGAGATCACGAGACCGGTGGCCGCCGCGCTGCTCACGGGTATCATCACAGATACACTCGGTTTCCGCACTTCCAATGTCACGCCTGAGGCCTTGCGCCAGGCTGCGACTTTGATGGATACAGGTGTGGATATGCCTGATCTTTACATGCGCGGCCTCGTGCTCCGTTCGTTCGAAGCAGCCCGTTACTGGGGTGCGGGGCTCTCAAAATTGGAACGGAAAGATGGCATGGTACTGAGCACGTTAACCACGGAGGATCGCAAAGCTGTCGGGTATTCAGGGAATGATGATGCGGATTTGATCAACATAATTTCTGCGATAGATGGCTTCAAAGTCGGTCTGGTCTTTGTCGAGCAGCCGAAAAACAGGGTAAAAATTTCATGGCGTGCTCTCGTACCTGGCATTAATGTTTCCAAGGTGGCCCAACATTTTGGTGGTGGCGGTCATGCAGCGGCAGCCGGCGCGGATGTTGAAGGCAAATTGGAAGAAATCAAGAAAACCGTACTTAAACGTAGTAAGGAAATGTTAAGCCTTTAAGTCTATAATAGGACGAATACAGTCCAAATTACTACCTTCGGAAAGGACGTAGGAGGAAAAATATAATGGATAGTCAGGAAGTAAAGAATGCCATCTCTGGTGTTCTGGTTGTAGATAAACCGGTAGGAATGACCTCGCATGACGTTGTGCAGGCAGTTCGTACCGGGACAGGTTTGCGCCGTGCCGGGCATACCGGTACGCTTGACCCGCGTGCCTCCGGTGTGCTCGTTATTCTCGTTGGCCCCGCTGTTCGGTTGAGCGAATTCGTCTCAGCCTCTGATAAACGTTACCAGGCGATCATCCGCCTGGGATCCACCACCGATACCTTCGATGCGGACGGGAAATTTACAAACTCGGACGAACCCGTCAATGTGACCGAAGATCAGTTTGAAAAAGTACTTAGTACATTTATCGGCGAGATCGAGCAAACTCCACCCCCATATTCTGCCGTCAAGGTGCAGGGACGCAAAGCGTACGATATGGCGCGTCAGGGTGAGGAGGTGGAGCTAACACCGCGTAAAATAACCGTTCATCATCTCGAAGTATTGGAATGGGCCCCGCCGGAGGTTGTGATTGACGTGCATTGTTCGTCCGGCACCTATGTCCGCTCGCTTGCGAATGACCTTGGGAATGTCCTGGGTTGCGGCGCGTATCTGGTCGGTCTGCGGCGCACGAAGAGTGGGCGTTTCTCTTTGCGAGACGCGACACCCTTGAGGAAACTCCAGGAGGCCTTTCATGCCGGGAATTGGTATCAATACCTTATTCCTGCTGCCGAGGCATTGGCTGAATGGCCCGCCGTTGAACTCAGCCCCGATGAGGTGGAGGCCGTTCGTCATGGACATCGTGTCAAAGCGGTATCGGAGGCCCAACCTGGGATGGTGCGCGGCGTCAGTACACAGGGTGAGTTGGTCGCCTTGATGGATCTGGTGACAGGGGAGAGCGGCGAAAAGGAATGGCAGCCAAAGAAAGTGTTTTTCTCCT
>JBGQIO010000075.1:0-15587 GCA_041498515.1 Anaerolineae bacterium | reverse complement strand
GTTGAGGAACAAGCCACTTAATTCGGGCCGGCCTTTTATCATTTAAACCTCCAAGCTTGATCCTGGATCTCGGTGCACGACAAAAGAAGGCAATAAATGGTTGGCGATCAGGGATTAAATATTATTAATTTCAACCTTCGCAGAGTTTTTGCACGGAAACCTAGTCTACCTTAATTCCCCGTCCTTTTACTTCGATTATCATTTTTGGAAACCGTCTTTGATTTTCTTCCACGTATCTTCTAGCGCTTCGGGCAGGACTCGAGTTTCCGCCAGGGTGGACATGAAATTGGTGTCGCCGTTCCAGCGTGGGACCACGTGGGTATGGACATGTTCCTTCACACCCGCGCCTGCCGCTTCACCGATATTCACGCCGATATTGAAAGCCGTTGTGTTATAGATTTTTCGCAGTACGGTTGTGGATCGGGCTGTCCACTCCATTATTTCAGCACGGGTAGGAGGATCGAGCTCTTCCAGGTTTCGCTTGTGTACGAAAGGTACTACCATGACATGTCCGCTCGTATAAGGGTAGCGATTCAAGATCACGAAAGCCAATTCACCGCGCTGGATGATCAGATTGTCGGCGCTATCTTCTCTGGCAGCCGCCTTACAGAAGACACAACCATCTTCCTTGCCGTGATTTTCGATATAAGTCATGCGCCAGGGTGACCAGATATGCTTCATGGATGAATGGATTCTAGCAGAGAATCTGTCAACGACAATGGAATCTCATCATTTGCTAAATAACATTTATTACCTTTTCTTACACAGAATGCCCAATTATCTGTCAAGGAAGTGTGAAAGAATTGTTGACATTCCACTCCCTATTGAGTATCCTAATCCCTAATGCAACCTTCCCTTTTTGCGTCGGTACAATGGACGGTCTCGACTCTCACGAAATACATCCGCGACTTGCTTGAAACTGACGTAACACTTCAAGACGTTTGGGTGGAAGGGGAGATCTCCAACCTATCACGCCCGGCTTCGGGACATATTTATTTTACATTGAAAGATGCGGGTGCCTCGCTACGCGGTGTAATGTGGAAAACAAGCGCAACCCGTTCAAAACTCGCTCTTCAAGACGGGATGGCGGTTGCAGTGCACGGCAAGATCGGTGTTTATGAGGTAGGCGGTCAATATCAACTCTATGCCGATCAAATACGAGCTGTAGGGGAGGGCGCGTTATATCAGGAATTTCTTCAGCTTAAAGCATTGCTTGAGGCCGAAGGACTCTTTGATATGGAGCGCAAGCGTTTGATACCGGAATTTCCAAAACGGATCGGTATCGTGACTTCTCCGACCGGCGCAGCCATAAAAGATATGCTCAATACCCTGCGTCGACGTTTGCCGCTTATCGAAGTGATTTTTGCTCCTTCCCCGGTCCAGGGAGAGGATGCTCCGCCGAAATTGGTCGAAGCGCTAGCAGCGCTTAATGATCTTGACCCGCGGCCCGATGTAATATTACTGGCCCGGGGCGGCGGTTCAATCGAGGATTTGTGGGCCTTCAACGATGAACGTGTAGTCCGCGCGGTGGCCGGTTCACAGGTGCCGATTATTTGCGGGGTAGGGCACGAGACCGACTTTACGCTTTCGGATTTCGCGGCTGACCTGAGAGCACCAACCCCAACTGCCGCAGCAGAACTGGCGACGAAGATTTCGGTTGCAGAATTAACGGAAAATCTTCAAGCCATAGGATTGCAGCTTTCGACTTTACTTCTTTCAGATTTGAATGAACAGCACAATAACCTTATTAGTCTACGCGACGGCCTGCGTTTTTTATCCCCCTCACGTCGGATTCAATCCGACCGGCAGCATCTTGACGAGCTCGCCCGGCGCACTAATGCAGCTGGAATTCACCGTCTCGCGCTCGAAGCGAGCCGGCTTGAAGGTCTGGAGTATCGGCTTGAGGCATTAAATCCGCTCCATATTCTAGCCAGGGGTTACGCGGTTGTTACGCTTCTGAAGGATGGAACTCTTGTCCGCAAAGTTAAACATGCGCGCGATGAAATCCGTATTCGAGTATCGGATGGCGAGTTTGATGCAAAAGTCTTAAATCGCGACTCGGAAATCGTCAATCGGAAACGGTAAATCAGTCGGAGTCCTTATGCCAAAAGCACCCTCTCCCAAATCAATCGAAGAGTTGACTTACGAAAGTGCCTTTGCTGAGTTGGAGTCAATTGTGGTTGCACTGGAAAACGAACAGCGTTCCCTGGACGAATCGATGTCCCTTTACGAGCGTGGACAAGCCCTGGTGAAACGCTGTGCTGAGTTGCTCGACAAGGCCGAGTTAAAAGTTAAGCAATTATCAGGGAATGAACTGAACGACATTGCTGAGGAATGAGATGAACATTTCTGCCATGCTCGATAATCGTGTGTTGATCTCCGCTTTGGCAGCCTGGGGAAGTGCACAGGTGATCAAGGTGCCTCTCGAATATTTACGGAGGCATCGTTGGATGTGGGCAATGCTCTTTACCACCGGCGGGATGCCCAGTTCTCATTCCGCGCTGATCGTCGGCGTAACGAATGCGATTGGACTTTATATCGGATATGATAGTCCCTTGTTCGCATTGGGGGTCGCCATCGCCATGATCGTTACCTACGATGCGGCGGGCATTCGCCGGCAGGCAGGGATGCACGCCGAGCGTATCAATGTCATATTCGAGGAGCTGTTGAAGGGCCACATGTGGGATGAAGAAGAACTGCGTGAGGTGCTTGGGCATACGCCTCTCGAAGTGACGGGGGGCATCTTATGGGGAATTGTTGTGACTACGGTTATCTGGTTGTTTTGGAAATAGTTCCGGCTGATACGTGCTAGGCGGGCGAATGGATTAATGGGCCGGCCTAATTCTTCGTATAATCCCATTAATTAAACTGGCTAATTCGGGGACTTTCATCACCCACAGCGCAAGGCTGTAAAAGAATCCTCCAACAACAACTCCTCCCAATCCAAGGATCCATACCGATCCCTTCACCTGAGACCAAAACAACACAACCAGGCTCATCAACAGGGTGCCGAATGCAGCCTGGGCGAAGCCGCGCAAGATAAACTTTCCCTCCAGTCCTTTCAACTGGCGGCGCATGAGAATGAACAAAGCGGCCATTTCCAGAGCTGTAGCAAGTGAGTTGGCAAGCGCCAGGCCCCCATGCGGCAGCCAGCCAATTCGGGTGAACAGAGCGGAAAAAGCAAAACTGAATACTAGATTAAGTGTCATAGCCCCGGCACCGACGAAAACGGGTGTCTTGGTATTATGCAGTGCATAGAATGCGCGTGAAAGGATCTCAACAACATTATGTCCTATCAGCCCTGCTGCATACCAAAGTAGTGCCCACGCGACGAGGTCTGTAGAGTGTGCGTCGAAACTGCCCCTCTGAAAGAGTAGAGCGATCAAGGGCTGGCGCAGGAGAATTAAGCCGAGCGAAGCGGGCAGTGATAGGAAAAGTACGCCGCGCAAAGTGGCGGCGAGCGAAGAACGCATTTCGTGGGTATCTCCTCGCGCGGTTTGCGCGGAAAAAGTGGGTAACGCAGCAATGGCAATCGCTTGTGCGATAACAACCTGCGGCATGGTCATCACTTGCCAGGCATAGTAGATTGCCGAAAGCGAACCTTCAGGCAGGCCGCTGGCAATGATGACGTTAACCACAAAATTCAACTGCACAATACTGACACCGAGCAGACGTGGTACCATCAATCTTCCCACTTCGCGCACCGATTGACTACTGAAGCCGAAGGTGGGAAGGTAAACGCGGGAAGGCAGATTTAACAGGTCGGGGATTTGAACAGCCAGGTGAAGTGCGGCACCAATTACCGCGCCCCATGCCAATCCGTATACTCCCATGGAGGGAACAAGGAACACCAAACCGAATATCATTCCTATCCAATACATGCTCGGAGCCAATGCCGGTAAAAGGAATCGTTGATGTGCGTTCAGGATGCCCATCAATAACCCGCTCACGCCGAAGATAGCCGGCGAAAGCAATAATATTCGTAGCAGCGAAGCGGCAAGCGCTTGCTGGTCGGGTGGGAAATCTGGGGCAAGTATGGTTCGGATGATTTGAGGGGCGAGCAATGCGGAGACAAGGCTTAATGCGCTCAATACAACCAGGATCAGATTACAAATTGAAGAAGCAAGTTTCCAAGCGGAGGCACGCTCGTTTTTTGCAAGAAGGCCTGTGAAGGTCGGGATGAAAGCAGATGATAATGCACCTCCCGCGACGAGGTTAAAGATCAAATTGGGATAAGTGGAGGCAGCGTAAAATGCATCTATCGCACTGTCCGTACCGAACGCACGGGATATCAGGATTTGACGCACGAGACCAATTAAATTGCTTAATGCAAACGCCAACATGATCGTCCCGGCCGCGCGGGCGATTTGGCGATTTGCAGCCGATGTTGGTTCGATGTCGTTCATGGAGGCGCGCAGATTATAACATCCGTAACCTTTAGAAAATCCTCCGTACTGGAAATAACCGCCGGGTATTTGGACTTTCTGAAGCCATAGAACATTAATGCTATAATTTCAGGGTAACTACTCACAGCCCCTTTAAGGTATCCGAAAAAATGGACGTGTGCGGGCGCACGCCCCCGCACACGTCCATTTTTTCGGTCTCTTTCGTCTCAGGCTGAAAGCGTGAGACGAAAGAGTGAGTAGTTACATTTCAAGGTTGAAAAACCATGACTAAAATTTGCATCGCGGTTCTGACAATCTGTTTTTTATTAGCTGGCTGCGGGAAGCTACCGTACACTTCAATCACAGGTACACCGGCATCAGTCCAATTAAGCGGAACTGATCCTGACAATACCATTTCTTTGACTGAAATTCCCATGCTGGTGGGGTATGGCGTACATGGCTCTTGGTTTGATATCTATTTTACTGATCCAATGAATCCGGCCGGAATGCAGATCACAGGAGGCCCCGACGGTCCCCTTGTGGCTGCTATTGATTCTGCCCGTTTATCTGTGGATGCGGCTATTTACAGCTTGAGCCTCGATAGTGTTCGGGATGCGCTCATTCATGCCTACCACCGTGGTGTGCAGGTACGTGTTGTGATGGAAAGCGACAACATGGACAGCACAGATCCTCAAGCCCTGCTGGACGCGGGCCTTCCTTTACTGGGTGACCGTCGCCAGGGATTGATGCACGACAAGTTTGTGGTGATTGACCGCACCGATGTCTGGACTGGATCCATGAACTATACGAATGATGGCGCATATGCTGATAACAATAACATGATCCATATCCGCTCAGAGAAAGTGGCTGACGACTATGAGACGGAATTCAATGATATGTTCGTGGATGATAAGTTCGGTCCCGATCTCGGTGTCGTTACTCCAAATCCGCGTGTGACGGTTGACGGCACGCCGCTTGATATCTATTTCTCACCCGATGATCATGTTCAGGCAGCCTTGATCGACCTCTTGAATAATGCGCAATCCAGCATATATTTTCTAGCTTATTCGTTTACCGCCGATCCGTTAGGCGAGGCGATCCGCAGACGAGCGGCGGCAGGCATAAAAGTTTCAGGGGTGATGGAGGCCGAACAGGTGGCATCGAATAGTGGGACGGAGTACGATGCTTTCCGGGCCGCGGGCTTGGATGTCCGTTTGGATGGGAATCAAGGTCAAATGCATCACAAAGTCATGATCATTGACGGGCAGATTGTTGTAACAGGTTCTTATAACTTCTCAGCCAGCGCTGAAAATACGAACGACGAAAATGTGATGGTCATTTACAATCCCGATATCGCTCTGCTTTATCTGAGGGAATTTCAGCGTGTGTATACTCTGGCTCAGCCGTAGGTCAGGATTTGCTGCATCGATAGGGATTTCCATTTCCAAACCTGCCAGGATTAACGAAACAGGGTGGATTGATTAACGAACACCGTAACTTTAAGCCCTTGCCGGCGACTATTAGATGAAACTGATTAACGTAGTGGAAACCACAATAGAGTCAAAAAGTCCATTTAATCGTTGTGGTTCTATCTGCAATTATTGTTTTTGGTAGGTCACTTGGGTAATGAAGGCGGTAAGGATGATTACTATCTGGTTGAATACCCGGCAGACGGCGATTCTGCTTGCCGCGGGAATGATATACTGAATGTGAACACACAGCCTTTGATCCAATTTTACAGCCGGGGGGCTGTCACACTCATGCTTAGCTTTGACGAGCAACAAGCGCTGGATGGCCTGCGGAGTCTCGACTCCCAGGTCATCGGCGCGATTTATGATAAATATTTTAACGAAGTATATCGTTATGTGCGGTATCGTCTGCGCGATGAATATGTCGCCGAGGATATAGCCAGCGATGTATTCGTCCGATTATTGCAAGCTGTGCAGGACAAACGCGGTCCGAATTCTAATATAAAAGCCTGGCTGTTCGCAACTGCTGGGCACATTGTGACAGATCATATACGCCGGTCCTATCGGCGCCCGACGGACGCTCTTCCGGAAGATTTGCTCGACCCGGCCTCTGTCCCTAGTGATGAGTTTGACCGCCGTGAGCAGGCTCAAAAATTTCATCAGGCTTTCAGGCAGCTGACGACTGAACAGCAACATGTATTATCCCTTCGTTTTGGCGATGGATACTCGCTGGAAGAAACCGCTTCAGTAATGAAGAAAAAGGTCAACGCGGTAAAAGCTCTTCAATTCCGCGCCTTGGCTGCCCTCCAACGGTACATTCGGGAGGTGTCATATGAATGAATTATCCGATGCATTGCAAAATTGCCTTCAGGGCATCGAAGATGGACAGGCCATGGAAACCGTCCTCGCACGGTATCCCGACCTTGAATCAAAACTTCGTCCCTTGCTCGAACTCTCCGTTCAAGCCCGGAGCCTGAGCGAGCCCGCAGTTCCAGAGGATGTCAAACGCCGCGGCCGTGTTCGCTTGCTCCAGCAAGCAGCTGGAATGCGTGAGTCGAAACGGGTTCCACATACCCTCAGGATCCCAAATTTTTCACGTGCGATTATTACAATTGGCCTGGTGGGTGCGCTCGTCTTGACCAGTACCGGATTTGTAAGCGCCTCCTCAGGTGCTTTGCCCGGAGATCAGCTTTATCCTGTGAAGCGGACGTGGGAGGGAGTGCGTCTTTTCTTTGTCTTTAACCCGCAGGAACACGACCTGCTGGAAAGCGAATTTGACCAGGAACGGCTTAATGAGATCGATGAATTGATTGGAAAAAAGCTAACCGCGTCCATCACGTTCACAGGTTTGGTGACCAGGCAGGCTGATGGTCAATGGCTGGTTTCGGGTATCCCGGTTTCAGTTGCCTCGTCAACAAGCCCATCATTCTCCGCAATTTCGGATGGCGCGCCCGTTACGATCGTTGGCAATACTCGTAGCGATGGTGTTGTGGAAGCACAACAGATTCAGCTTCTCCAGCCAGGTGGGCCCCTACCACCATTCGAGCCCTCGGAGAATAATGAGCCAATCAGCGGTGGAGAACAAGAAGATGGTAACGCAGCTACCACTCCGGTTCCGGTGATCACGCAGGCCCCACCCGTGGTCGGGTCCCAGAATTCGACGGGACAAAAATCCTATCAGTTTAGTGGCGTAGTCCAGTCTATGAAGGGTAATGTTTGGGTTATTAACGGTCAATCTGTCTATACGGATCAGGCGGAGATTACCGGTGTGATAAAGGTCGGTTCTGTTGTTAAATTCGATGGCAATTTCGACTCAGGTGGAAGGTTTGTGGTTACAACGGTTGAAGATATATCCGGTGGGAACTCGAGTTCACATCGGAATAATTCCGGAGGCAATTCCTCGGGAAGTTCAGGGTCTGGTTCGGGCGATCACGAGCAACCTGGTGGAGGAGAAGGCGGTGGGAGTAGTGGCAGTGGCAGTGGTGAGGACAGTGGTCATTAATAAAGCCCAGTGTTCGTAACTAAATCACTTTTGGGAAAAAAGTAAACCTGAATAAAATATACCGCACTCAAATGAGTGCGGTATATTTTTCCCAGTTGCGTTTTTTAATTAATTCGGGTACATTAAGCAGCATAGAACATTCGTGCCAATATTGAGGAGAGACTCGATGGAAAACTCAGCCTTTTATCTGGGCCGCTTATTCGATCCCAAAATTAATAAAGTTACAGCTCAATCGGTTGCTTATGATCCTGCCGATTTAACAACGCATGCCGTTGTTACAGGGATGACCGGCTCCGGAAAAACCGGCTTGTGCATTACCTTACTGGAGGAAGCCGCTTTACAAGGAATCCCTGCCATTATCATAGATCCCAAAGGCGATCTCACCAATCTACTTCTACATTTTCCAAACCTGGCTCCGCAAGACTTTCAAGCTTGGATCGATCCTGAGATAGCCAGGCGTGCAGGAGAATCGGTGGAACAGACTGCGACGGCGGCTTCATCGGCTTGGAGAAATGGACTTCAGGAGTGGGGTATTAGCCATGAACGGATGGTTGCCTTAAAAAATGCAGCAGAATTTGCGATTTACACACCGGGCTCGGACTCGGGGATTCCGGTGAGCGTATTGTCTTCGCTCCTTGCTCCCGATCTGGATTGGAATACAAACCGGGAAATCCTCCGGGAAAAGGTCTCGAGCACCGTGACGGCTCTGCTCGGATTGATTGGTGTACGTGATGTAGACCCGATCCAGTCGCGCGAACATATCTTGCTTTCAAATTTGTTTGAAAATACCTGGAGTCAGGGTAAGGATATTGAGCTGACTGAGCTTATTTTGCAGACTCAAAAACCCCCGTTTGAAAAACTGGGTGCATTTTCAGTAGACACTTTTTTCCCGCCTAAAGAGCGTATGGCGTTGGCGATGCAATTGAATAATATCCTCGCTTCGCCGGCTTTTGAAGCCTGGCGTGAGGGACAAGACCTCGATGTTCCTAATTTACTGATCGCGAAAGATGGGCGCCCGCGCCATAGCATTTTTTACCTCGCACACCTATCGGATGCTGAGCGGATGTTCTTCGTCACCTTGCTTTTATCCGCTGTGGAGACCTGGATGCGAACGCAATCGGGTACAGGCTCTTTACGCGCTATTCTCTATATGGATGAAATATTCGGGTATTTACCTCCGACCGCAAATCCGCCTTCGAAGGAACTCCTCCTGCGCATGCTAAAGCAGGCACGCGCCTTTGGCCTGGGTCTGTTACTTGCTACGCAAAATCCCGTGGATATGGATTACAAGGCTCTTTCTAACGCAGGTACATGGTTCATCGGAAAACTCCAAACGGATCAGGATAAGCAGCGATTATTGGATGGTCTGGTGAGCGCCGCGAATGGTACGCCGAGGACGACCCTTGATCAATTAATTTCCAGGCTTGGTAAACGAGTTTTCGTCCTGCATAATGTCCATGCCAAACAACCTTCACTATTCCAAACCCGCTGGACAATGAATTTTCTCGCCGGGCCAATGACGCGGACTCAAATTCCGGCCTTGAACCAGCTTGTGGGCGCAAGATTGACAGAAAAGTTGCAGGAAAGAAAAGATCGCATATCAGTTGCCGTTGATAATTCACAAGTGAACCGTCAACAGTCAATCTTGCAACCTGCATCAATAACACCAGATAATGCCGTCTCAACTCCGGTATTGGCTGAGGCAGCGTCACCGCTGGGTGCTGCGACAAAGACGAATCGTCCGATCTCTGATACTGGGGATCAGACCAAGCCTTCTCTACCCTCGGGTATCGCGGAGTATTTTCTGCCCCAAACTTATAGTCTGCCTGAAGCTTATTCAGCGTCTGGCCGGTCCATGCCTGCGGAAGCAATGATCCAGGGCGTAATATACCGGGCGGCTTTGCTGGGCTCGGCCCAGATCCGTTTCCTCGATCGGAAACTGGGTGTCGATAGCAGCCTCACGCGGGCTGCATTGGTTGAAAAGCCGGCGCGCAATGGTAGTATTCGTTGGGAGGATTATCCTATTAAGAGCTCGGTACTTGATAAGCTTGAAACAGCCCCCGCGCCCGGTTCACATTACCAGATGATAGATGCGCCTCTCAATGACTCAAAGCGAATGGCCGCCCTGCAAAAGGATTTTACCGATTGGGTCTACCGCAACTCCTCGGTAAAAGCGCGCAGTAATCAGACGCTCAAAGTTTTCGCGGGCCCGGATGTCACTCAGGCTGATTTTATGAAAGCCTGCGCCGATGCGGCCCGCGCAGCCCGCGACCTTGAAATTGAAAAATCTACTGGACCTTTAGATCGTAAGATCAAAGCCCTGGAGGAAAAGATTGCCCGTGAAGAACGGGAAGTGCAGCAGGATCAGACGGAGTTGGGTCAGCGAAAAAATGAAGAACTTGGAAACCTGGCCGAATTAGGTGCTAGCCTTGTGGGGATTGGTCGCAAGAAGAGCCTGACCACTCAATTGACCAAGCGCCGCTTGACGGAACAGGCCAAAGGAAACGTGGAAGACTCGATCCAGTCCCTTGACCAATACAAAAAAGACCTGGCTGATTTGCAAAAGCAGCGTTCCCAAATTGCGCAAGAGACCGGCGATCGTTGGGGACAAGTGGTGAATGATGTCAATGAGGTTAACGTAACCCCCAAGAAGACGGATATATTTGTCAACCTTTTTGGAGTAGCCTGGGTGCCCTTTTATGTGGTGCAGGCCGGTGATCAGGCTGTTGAATTGCCGGCTTTTGGAGAATAGTATGAAGCATAACCCCCTCCCAAATGGCAATAAGGGATGAATATTCTGATTTTGACAGCCTATATAGCTGGTTGGGGGCTCGTCCATTCCTTACAAGCCTCGTTAGGTATTAAGAACTATCTCCGCCAAAAGTTTGGTCCCGGCGTAAACCGTGTTTATCGTTTTATATACAACGTCCTTTCCATCATCGGTTTTGCACCCGTCCTTGTGTTGATGCGTGTGCTGCCTGATTTTGGAGTTTATCGGGTGCCTGCACCCTGGAATGTTTTTATGGTTGCTGGACAGGTGGTAGCCGTATTGTTATTGTTTGTTACGTTCCTGCAAACAGATGCCTTGTCTTTCGTTGGCTTTCGACAGCTGATGGAGGGGGATAAACCCGCCGTCCTGGTAACTAATGGCGTTTATCGTTGGGTGCGCCATCCGCTTTATCTTTTTGGTTTGTCTTTTATTTGGCTGACGTCTGATATGACCGCGAATATGCTGGTAGTGTATATATCTCTGACCATCTATCTCCTTGTCGGGGCATATTTCGAGGAGCGCAAGCTTTCCCATGAATTCGGTGTGCCTTATACGGAATATAAAACTCGTACGCCGATGATTATTCCGGGTTTGATAATTAAACGAAATTGATTATTTTATATCGAGATATACTCAGAGTTTATATGTGGGATTTATAAATTGCTTGTTTTGTGGAACTCTGGTTGCTTGATTGACCCGTGCAAAGATCTCGGATTCCGAACTGATAATTATTTGAATAATCTCTGAAAATGCCATTAAGGTGGCTTTCATTCTATTGGTTATAATCTGTCCATGGCATCCTTATCTTATCCGATCCCAAAACGAACACCGATTCTGGCTCAAATCATTGCCACTCTAGCAGGTGGCATGGTCTTATTTCTTGCCATCGTCATTCTATGGGTGCTTGGGTATCAGCTGGTCTATGCGGGACGCATATTTCCCGGTGTTTCCGTAGCCGGTGTGGATATCTCTGGTATGTCACCTCAGGATGCGGCGCTAAAATTAAGCCAGACCCTTTCATATCCCATAAGTGGTAAAGTGTTGTTTCGCGACGGTGATAAAGTTTGGGTAGCTCCACCTGCGCAGCTGGGTATGGTATTTGACCCCTCATCGAGCGCACAGGCCGCTTATCAACTCGGAAGAAGCGGTGGGCTGTTTGCGGCTCTTGATGGTCAAATACGCGCCCGAGGTTTTGGAGAGGATGTCGCACCGGTCATCATTTTTGATCAGCGTGTGGCTTACCAATATTTACAGGGACTTTCGCAGCAGGTCGATCAACCCGTAGTCGAGGCCAGCTTGCATTTGGATGGGACGAATGTCGTTGCTCAACCGGGGCAGCCGGGTCGTATACTCAACCTGGATGCAAACTTGATCTACCTGAGCGCTCAATTGCAAACTTTCCGTGACGGGGAAATTCCCCTCATCATCCAGGAAGCCCAACCTGTGATTAAGGATGTGTCAGCACAGGCGGAAACTGCCCGGCAGATCCTTAGCCAGCCCCTGCAGCTCTTAATTCCCAATGCCGAACAAGGCGACCCGGGTCCCTGGGTATATAACGTTCAGGTGGTCGCCAATATGATCGGTGTTCAAAAGATCCAAAATGGGGATAAAACCGATATAACGGTGACGCTTAATCCGGATACGCTGAGACAAATACTCGCCGGGATCGAAACGCAAGTGGACCGTAGGGCTTCCAACCCACATTTCCATTTTGATGAAACCACCGGTCAATTGAAAATCGATCCAAATCATTTATCTCAAACGGGGCGAACGCTTGACGTGGATGCAAGCCTGAAGGCCATCCAGGCTGCAGTGGTACGCGGGGATCATTCTGTATCATTGGTCATCAATGAGACTCAACCGGCTGTAAACGATACGGCCACCGCCCAGCAGTTGGGTATTACCGGATTGTTGCCGAATGGCGTGCAGACCTCTTATTTTTATGGTTCACATCCTGAGCGCATTCAAAATATCCAGACTGCCGCCGCCCGCTTCGATGGGGTATTGGTTGCCCCCGGCGAGACCTTCTCCATGGGACAAACCATGGGTGATGTTAGTCTGGATAATGGCTTTACGGAAGCTCTAATTATATATGGGGGCCATACTATTAAAGGCGTGGGTGGCGGCGTGTGCCAGGTAAGTACCACCTTATTCCGTACGGTATTCTTTGCGGGGTTTCCGGTTGTAGAGAGAGTCCCTCATGCTTATCGAGTCTCGTATTATGAAGAGACATCCGGTGGACTGGATTCAAATCTGGCAGGCTTGGATGCAACGGTTTATTTTCCTTTAGTGGATTTTAAATTTACCAACGACTCACCTTATTGGATATTAATGGAAACAGCGGTGGGTTCAGATTCGCTAACATGGAAACTCTATTCAACCTATGATGGGCGTTCGGTCACCTGGAGTACGACAGGTCCGCAAAATATTGTTCCTGCGCCAGATCCGTCTTTCGTGCAAAACCCGGATTTGAATCCTGGTCAGATTACACAAACTGATTACTCGGCAAATGGAGCAGATGTGGATGTGACCCGTACCGTGATGAAAAATGGGTCGGTTTATTTCAAGGACGAGTTCAAGACACATTATGAAGCTTGGCAGGCTGTCTGTGAGTATGCCCCGGGGATGCCTGATCCTCAAAAAGTTGCTAAACGACAGAATATATGTAAGGCGCCGGTATCTTAGCATGGTAAAATATCGCCCGGATTGGAGAGAAAATGGTTAGCCAGGAACTTCTCGAAATTCTGCGATGCCCAAATTGTGTTCGCGAAAAAGATGGGTTGCTGAAACTCCATAAGGATGTTTGGCTGATATGCCAGGATTGTGGACGCAAATATCCGATTGTGGATGATATCCCCGTCATGCTGATCGACGAGGGGGACAAGTGGATTGATACGGCGGAAGATAAATTACCTATCCCGCCGCCCACAAAGTAATGAGGCCTTGTGTCTTCCCTGGACCGTCTTGTAGCTGACCTGACAAGTGAAAATGAGGCTCGTGCGGAGGCTGCCGCAGCCGAGCTTGCGCACTTGGGGGGGACAGCTTTAACGCCGCTCGAATCGTTGCTCCAATCGTCAGTTGTTGACGAGCGCTGGTGGGCGGTTCGAACTCTTGCGCAAATGGATACACCACCTCTCGAATGGTTGATCGATGCATTGCGTGATCCTTCCAATGAAGTCCGGGAGGCCGCCGCGTTAGCTCTCTCCGCCCATCCGGACGAAATGGCTGTGCCGGGTCTGGTCCGCGTTTTAAGTGACGCAGATGGGCTGCTCGCCACATTAGTTGCAAATGCGCTGACGGCAATTGGAAAACCAGCTGTACCCAAGTTACTGGAAGCCTTTAATAATGCCAGGCCGCAAGCAAGGATACAGATCATGCGCTCCCTGGCTGAAATACGGGATCACCGCGCCATTTCTACGATGTTGAAAGCCACTGATGAAGATTCAGCTATGTTAAATTACTGGGCTCAAGAGGGACTCGAAAGGCTTGGCCTGAATATGGTGTATATTAAGCCTGAATAACCTATGGATAAAATCCTCGAATTCATCGACAACATTAAGTCTAAACTGCCCAAAGATCTCAAGTTACCTAAGCTATCAATTCGACAGATCGTTTTTTGGGGCGTTATGCTGCTCTTGTCTATCGGTCTGTTTGTTCTTGCCCGCGGCATTACAACTTGCTGGCAGTTGACTGCGTTGCCCGGCACTTCACCCTCAAATTGTGGTGGGCAGGCCGTGAATCTGTTGGGAACGCCGGTAATTAATCAGCAAGGTACGCCGATTGCAGGCTTACCCCCAACACCTGAAGTTGCAGTGCCGGATGTTCAATACCCCCAATGGGATGGGGGAAGCCGGATCAATATTGTGTTCTTCGGCTTGCGCGGTACAAACGCTAGTATTAGCGAAGGCGATTGCCCTCATTGTACCGATACGATTATGGTATTGACTGTAGATCCGGTCACCAAATCCGCAGGAATGCTTTCGATTCCGCGTGACATGTGGGTCAATATCCCTGGGTTTGGTTACAGCCGTATTAATACGGCTTGGACCGACGGCGAAGGCGCAAAACTGCCGGGCGGTGGACCAGGCCTGGCTATGAAAACCGTATCTCAGTTCATCGGTGTACCGATTCAATATTATATTCAAGTCGATTTCGGTACTTTCGTAGCATTCATTAACGAGATCGGCGGAATTGATGTTGATTATGAAGAACATGTAACGCTTACTTTGGACCCCCTTGGCACTGGTAAAGATCACTTTAGGGTAACCTGTTGTGGTATTCGTCACATGGATGGGCAGCGTGCGCTTGCCTTTGCACGTTGCCGTGACGTGTCCCAGGGATGCAGCGATGGGGATACGGGACGGGCGAAGCGCCAACAGGAAGTGATCATAGCTATCCGAAACAAGGTTTTCAGCCCGGAATATTTCACTAAATTAATGTCTCAGGCTCCTCAATTGTTTAACATATTTTCGGAAGGCATCCACACAAATATGACACTCCAGGATGCCATTAAATTGGCGGTGCTTGCCAAAGATATCCCCTTGGACCTGATCAAGCAAGGTGTGATTGGCAACGACATGGTCACGTTTGCCAATGTCACGTTGGCTGGGCAGCCAGCCAGCATATATAAACCTATCCCTGACAAGATACGCGTCTTGCGCGATGAGATCTTTACTTCAGGCGGCCCGACCAGCCCGATCGCACAGGGTGACCCGGTGACATTAATGAAGGCTGACGCGGCGCGCATACGGGTTACTAATAATACTTACACGGCGAATTTGGACGGACGCACCGGCAATTTTCTGATCTCCCAGGGTATGCAGGTGACCGAACGAGGAGCCCCTACCGGAGTTTCAGATCAAACAGTGATAGTTGTTTATTCTCCCAAACTATATGCTTTGCGTTATTTGATCAATACTTTTGGTATTAAGAGCAGTAATCAGATCTTTTTCAAGCCTGAT
>JBGQIO010000074.1:0-15626 GCA_041498515.1 Anaerolineae bacterium | reverse complement strand
TACATAAATGCAGGCACAATAGAATTTCTTGTCGATAAAGACAAAAATTTCTACTTCCTCGAAATGAATACCCGCTTGCAGGTCGAGCATCCAGTCACCGAGGTGGTAACCGGAATCGATATCGTAGCGGAGCAGATCCGCATCGCACGGGGTCGTCAACTAAGCTACAAACAGGAGGACATCATCTTGCGCGGGCATGGAATTGAATGCCGTATTAACGCCGAGGATCCTTATAACGGCTTTCTGCCCTCCACTGGACGCATCACCCACAGCCTTCTACCTACAGGTCCTGGCGTCAGAGTTGACACAGGCATTTATCCGGGATTCGAGATCACCTCGTTCTATGACCCGATGATCGCCAAACTCATTGTGTGGGGTGAAACCCGTGGACAAGCCATCCTGAGAATGCGCCGCGCGCTCGAAGAATATCGAATTGTCGGCGTCCGGACGAATATCCCGTTCCACCAGACGATGATGAACTCGCACCGCTTTATGGGCGGACAATACGATACGCGTTTCGTAGAGGAACGGTTCTCAATGCCAGACCCTGAAGATGAACGCGATAAGCATCTTCCGGATATCGCAGCCGTCTTTGCCACACTGGTGGCCCACCAAGAGAATCAACGTTCCGCAGAATTCGTCATGCGAAACGAACGCGACACCAGTAACTGGAAATGGATGGGTCGCTGGGAACGGATGCACAGGTAGGACAGCGCAGAATGAAATATGTAACCACGATAGGCGATACAGAATTTACCATTGAGATCATTGACAAGGGGCATATCAGCCTCAATGGTAAAGTCATGGACGTGGATTATGAGTCGATCAGCGGACAGCCAGTATATTCATTAGTAATAGATGGAAAATCCTATGAGGCCTATGTCTACGCGGGAGATAATGAATGGCAGGTTTTATTACTCGGCCAGCAATACCCGGTCAGGGTGGAGAATGAGCGCGAGAAGCGCCTGAGATCAGCTGGTGGCAGCCCGTCCCAGGAAACCGAGGAATTCCAATTGAAAGCGCCCATGCCGGGATTGGTGATCGCGATCTCCGTCCAAGAGGATCAACAAATTGAAAAAGGGCAGGTATTAGTTATCCTTGAATCGATGAAGATGCAAAATGAATTGAAATCGCCGCGCACCGGCAAAGTCGAACGCGTAAAGGTGAAGGTTGGCGAAACCGTGGAACAAAGACAGGTATTACTTACCGTCATATGATTTATGGTAACCCTTATTGACCTTTAGGAATCATCGTTATGATCGTCCCGCAGAATGATTTCGCATCGCAGCATGAATTAATAGAGCCAGAGGGACGTGTTGAGAAATATGATTTCATTAATTTTGGCGAACACGTATAGAAACGACATCCGTCATTTGTGTGAATCGCTATGGGATTGGAAACCGAAGCAAAGTTTTATTTGGGAGACCTGGCAAAAATCGAAACGCGCCTCCACTCTTTGGGGGCGCAGTTGATCCAGACGCGAACCCATGAGATCAATTTGAGGTTTGATACACCTAACAAGGATTTCCAACGAGAACGCCGCGTTTTAAGATTACGTCAGGACGAAGCAACCCGCTTTACTTACAAAGACGGGAGCCAATTAGAGGATGGGGCCTTCAGCCGCCGCGAGATAGAATTTATCGTCGGTGATTTCGATTCGGCCCGGCAGTTCCTCGAAGCGCTTGGCTATGTGGTCGTTTTTACCTACGAAAAATATCGAACCACTTATGCCTTGCCGTACCTAACCACCGAGCCTTTTAAAGACCCCGAAGATCTTATTATCCACGTGATGCTGGATGAGCTGCCTTACGGTGATTTTGTCGAGATCGAAGGGGTAATGGATCAATTAAAACCGATCGCTCATCAACTTGGGCTTAACTGGGCAGCAGCAATCCCAGCCAGCTATCACGAATTATTCAATACCGTTTGTACATCACGAAAATTTAACTTCCGGGATTTGACTTATGAAAATTTTAAAGATAAAAAAGTTTTACCCTCAGATCTTAATGTCTCGCCTGCGGATGAGGAGAGTGTCTGATTGCTCTGGTGTCCTCATGACGATCATTGATTATTAAGGATTAATGCGAGAAAATAAACACGAAAGACTGGGAGTTTAACTAATGAATATCAAAGGCATGGATGCGCTCCGCAAGCACGTACCGGAATTACAAACCCAGACTGGTCTTGCGCTTGCTATTTCAGCACTTGCCGCCGTCTTAATCGCCACCACTTTATTCTTCATCCTGGTTGACAGTCGATTCTCCGGATGGATGCCAGATGGGGAGATCGTTATCCTGGCTCTGGGCCTTTTGATCATGTCGCGCTTCTTCTCCCAGAAAAAAACTTATAAGCAAAAATATGGTGATTTGGCGTATCGCAACGCTTTTCTACGCTTCAACATTCCCGGCCTGGGAATTGTTTTCGCTTCCATCGCACATTTGGGATATATGTCTGGAGTGGAAATCCCCGATTTATGGTGGAAACCGATCCTCATTGGGGTCGGCTGTGTCTTTGTCGTTAGTGGAGTGCTACTTTGGGTTCGAACGGTGGCGGTGTTCGGTATGGATAACCTCACCATGCTCTATGTTTATTTTCCAGAAGAAAGCCGAATAACCAACTCGAGCATTTATCAGGTTTTACGCCACCCCATTTATGCGGCAGCATTGGACATCGGTTTTGGGTTGGCAATGATCCATGCCAATTGGTACTCTTTGCTAGTAGCGCTGATCCTGCCTATTTTTATTACGGGCTGGGTCCGCCTCGTGGAAGAAAAAGAACTGCTCGACAGATTTCCTGGATATTCTGACTACCGGAAACGCGTACCTGCCTTCCTACCTCGGCTGCGAGATTATAAGGTATTTTTTCGCTTCTTGATTTCAGGAGGGTAAATGGAATGCTTCCTCGATCAGCAAGCTCAGGGATTCAAAAATCGCCATTGAGACGCATTTTGGCGTTCGTATCACATCCAACATCGAGGTTTGACATGGCAAAAATCATCCTTGGACCACTAATCGGCGGACTATCGCAAAACAGCGTAAATTTATGGGCTCGCGCTGATTCAACCTCTACGCTTTATGCCTGGCTCGCGAAAAGGAAAGATATACGAGACGCCAAGCTCGCCGGAAAAAGCCGTTTAGGCGAACCGACGTCCTTTGCCGGGATCGTGCCGATCAAAAAACTCAAACCTGAGACATTTTATTATTTTGCAATAACACTCAATAAAAAGAAACCGACAAAGAAAGAATTTAGGCGATTTAAGACTTTTCCAAAACCGGGACAAGTCCGGCCGTTCCGCTTTGCTTTTGGCTCTTGTTTTTGCCTGATGGGTGAAAACCCCGGTGAGGCCTTTCGCCACATCCTGGAGAATCAAAAAGACCTGGCTTTTTTTATGATGCTTGGCGATCAAGTCTATGCCGATGAGTGGAAATATAACGGTCTGGGGCATGTAGCGGTTACCAAGGACGATTACCGACAGGTTTATTTAAAAACCTGGTCCGACCCTGATTTAAGAGAACTATTGGCAGCTACTCCGGTTTTCATGACACTCGACGATCATGAAGTGGATAATGACTGGCGGTGGGACGATGCTTCCCGCGAACAAGCCCGAGTGCCATGGTATACCCGTGCCCTGCGTCGAATCGCGGGAAGACCGCTGGCAGAACGGCGAATACCAAGGCAGCGCATACGCGACGCATTGCAGGCATATTGGGAACATCAAGGCATGCACGCGCCGAGTATGCTTAAACCAATGGAACTTAGGGAGGAAATCGGTGATTTTAACCTTACCGAGCAGGACGCCGGATCGTTGGCTTACTCATTTTATTATGGCGCAGCAGCCTTCTTCGTTATGGATACGCGCACCCGCCGCATCCGAAACCGCAAAACCAGGATCGTGCTGGGTGAGGCACAGACGGCAGTGTTGAAAGAATGGCTATTGGACGTCAAAGATACCTATCCTGTGAAGTTCCTGGTATCTTCATCGGCATTTTTATTTGAGATGTACGGCGATATCGCCAATGACCGCTGGTCAGGTTTTGAAAAGGAACGTGATCAAATACTGTTTTTCCTTGCCGAACACGGGATCGAGGATGTTTTTTTGCTTGCCGGCGACCTACACGAAGCACATGCCATTTCTACCGAATTACCAGGTCCAAATGGTAAGAGGATACCACTTTGGGAATTTTGCTCCACCCCATTTAAGCAGGGAATCAACTGGCTGGCAAAGTTCATGATCGTAGAAAATTCCAGCGTGGCCCTTAAAAATACACGGGTACATTTTTCGATACCCCATATCAATTATGGCGTTATCGAAGTTGATTTCGATCGGGATGGAAAACCTCACCTCAAATACATTGTTAACTATAAAGACAAAGCCTGGAAAACCAGATCCATCAGTCCGGATGATTAATAAGACTTAGCGGTTGGTTACGATCAACCCAAATTAATAATATGGTCGTTGCCTGATATAAACGCAATACGATGCCTACTATTTTGGCATCGTATTATTTGTAACAGATATCGTTCGAATTATTTTTTACTCGACATTGCGAGCGATGTTAGAAAATCAAGGAGGGGCCGAAGACGATCGGGAATAACCGCCTCATTAACATTGACTGAATGTGTCTGCCCAGCGGAGGATATGACAACCTGGTATTCAAATCGATCCGGCCCCGGCGCGGATGGTTTAATTTGCTCCGGAAGATCAAAGAATCCGGTATCTGCAATCATTTTATCCAGTGTGGAGGCCTGTTCCGGCGGGAGGTTCTGCGAATCGACACTTGCAGCCAATCGCATTCCAGCAAAACCACCACTCCGGACAAATTCAATATGCATAATCGGACTCCTGTTTTAAACCTTAAAACTGAAGGTTAAGAACCAAATAATGACCGCAGGAATTTTGCGGGTGCTGCCAGACAGCCGCTGGGCTGCGGTTGGGGTTGATCTGGTGCTCCGATGGTGATCCCCACCCCAGCCCAACCATCTTGAACCGCTTTTTGTTCCGGACCGCCCTGCCCAAATAAATCACCTGCCACCTGAAACGTCAGATCGGCTGCATTTTGAAAATCCGTGTTGCTCTTAAATTTATCACGGGCAGCTATATACCAAATTTTACCGGCTTTTTCCCAAGAGTTACCTCCAATGGAGGTAGCCATCAGATAAAATGCATGGTTGGGTATCCCTGAATTGATATGGACACCGCCATTATCTTCAGAAGTATTTACATAATCACGCATGTGTGCCGGCTGCGGATCCTTGCCCAGTACCGGGTCGTTATAGGCAGTTCCAGGTGCCTTCATTGATCGTAATGCCACTCCTTTTACATTTGCGGTAAATAAGCCTTCCCCTATAAGCCAATCCGCATCGGTTGCACTTTGTCCTAATTGACGCTGCTTGACAATAGAGCCGAAGACATCCGAGAAGGCTTCATTCAATGCACCTGATTGGTAGCTATAGTTAAGGTTGGAAGTATATTGAGTCACACCGTGGGTCAGTTCATGTCCGATCACATCCACTGAAATGGTAAAGCGATTAAAAAGCTGCCCGTCACCATCCCCGTAAACCATTTGCTGTCCATCCCAAAATGCGTTGTCATAATTTTTCTGATAATGCACCGAGGAATCCAGCCTCAGTCCGAGACCATCCACGGAGTTACGCTGATAAACCTCCCAGTACAGGTCATAAGTTGCACCGGCACCATCATAAGCTTCATTTGCCCCGGTATCACTTACCGGTGGCGCCCCCTCATCTCTAACCAGGGTGCCGGGCAAAGTGCTACCATTCTCTGCATTGAATACCCTACGCTGTTTACCGGTTGAAGGAGCAGCCGGCAAAAAAGGTACGGATTCCGCCAGCGCCTGGCGTTTGCCGCGAAATTGAGCCGAGGCTGTGATTGACGCCAGTGCGACCTGTTTTTGTGAAGCCGACCCGTTCGCGATCATGTTTTTCAACATATGCGGAGGAATAATGCAGTGTAAAGGGTTCAAACGATGATTCATTTTGGCAGCTCCTTTAGGGAATTTTCGCGGTCCGTTTAACTGTATTCCTACTTTAACCCTTTTCCGTGTAATTTTCAACCACTAAAAAGTAATGGGCGAGGATGCAAAACATTGTCACCCTCCCAATCAAGTTGGCTCACACCACCGACCTCCCCAATCAATTTAGGCAATAACGATGGAAGGGCAATGGCATTACCAGAAGTGAAGAACCGGGTTTCTCCACATCCCCCGTTCAAAAAATTCAATCCATCCGCCTCCAGCAGACGTTTAGTTTGACGCGCCACCGCGGGAGCAGGATCAATCACACGGACTTTTTCTCCGACTATTTGCTGAATGAGCGGAATTACAAATGGGTAGTGGGTACATCCCAACACGACGGTATCGATATTTTCCTTCAACATAGGTTCGAGAGCATCCTCAAGGATGGTCCGAGTTTTCGGACTGTCCAGCTCACCCAATTCGATCTGTTGGACCAAACCCGGACAAGTGCTTTGAAGCAAGCTTACACCCGCTGCGAAGCGTTCGACTACTGATGCGTATAAGGCCCCTTGAAATGTAGCAGGGGTAGCCAACACGCCAACGACGCCGGTTTCCGTATGCTCAACCGCGGGTTTGACCGCCGGCTCCATACCAACGAAAGAAGTATTTAAAAATGTTTGCCTTAGATAAGTGAGTGCAGCGGCAGAGGCCGCGTTGCACGCCACCACAATTATCTTTGCGCCCTTACCAAGCAGGAAATGAGTGATACCTTCAGAGAAAGCCCTTACTTGCTGCAAGGGCCGCGGCCCATAAGGGACATGGCCCTGATCCCCAAAATAGATGATCGACTCTTCAGGCATTAGATGACGAATTGCACGCAAAACCGAAAGGCCGCCAACCCCTGAATCGAAAATACCGAGAGGCGCCGATCTTTTATCGTGGCTCATTTGGAATTAGTTTTACTGGAGGCTTCTACAAAAGTCTTGAACAAATTCCTGGTTGGCATTTGGTCGGTCAATGATTCCGGATGCCATTGGACTGCCAGGCCATAAGGATGATCGGGCAATTCAATCGCTTCCACCAACCCATCGGGGGCATAACCCGCTACGCGCAGACTCGCAGGGACATCTTTCAACCCTTGATGATGATGGCTGTTGACCTTAACGATCGGCTCCCCGAGCACATTCGCGATCCTTGTCCCTTCTTCGATCTTTACTTCATGGACCAGCACCGTTCGCATATTTCCAGGATAGGAGTGATCAAGAGCGCCTGGCAGCTGGTCGGGAATATGCGTATACAAAGTTCCACCCAGACCCACATTGACAAGCTGACAGCCGCGGCAGATCCCAAGAAATGGTTTACCATCAGAGACCGCCGCGAAGAGTAAATTCAGTTCGACACGATCCCGGTCCGGGTCTACATCATCTATGCGGGGATGTGGATCACCCTTGAAGTGGTCTATGGAAATATCCCCGCCGCCTGAGAATAGAATTCCATCAAGGCGGGAATACAAAGCTTTCCAGCCTTCATTTGTAAACAAGGATGGAATGAGCACAGGAATCCCGCCTGCCTGGATAATAGCCTTCACATAAGCTTGAGCAAGGACTACAATCGGTTGGTCGTAAGAATTGCTGATTTGATTAGTAGTAATACCTATAATCGGCTGCATTCGTTGATTATAAACAAAAAGAACGCAGTTTCCTGCGTCCTATCATAAGGACTTAATCAAATTTTTGCTTAAGGCGAGCCGATTTACCCGTGCGCCCTCGCATGAAATAAAGCTGTGCCCGGCGGACTTGATTATGGCGTTCGACCAATACCTTATCCAAGCGCGGCGAGCGGAGCAGGAAGGTACGCTCAACGCCGATACCATTGGATGCCACCCGACGTACAGTAAAAGAGGCCTCGTTACCGCCTTTGCGAAGCCGAATCACGGTACCCTTGAATTCCTGAATTCGTTCACGATCGCCCTCTTTGATCTTCACATGCACATTGACCGTATCGCCAGGGCGCATTTCAGGTATGTTTTCGTTTTTCTTGGCCTCCACGGCCTTAATCAAGTCAGCCATATTCGCTTCTTCCTTACGTTTCTATAATATCGACGCCTAACGCGACCAGTAATTATAGCATGCGGTTCAGCTATTCACAAGGTTGGATTCAGTCTAAATCCATGTAATGACTGAGAACCCCGAACTCGGATGCCTTCTAACTATACTTCCTGAATGCCAAGACTGCGTTATGACCGCCAAAGCCGAATGCATTACTGATCGCAAGATCGACCTTCTTCTCGCGAGCCTTGTTCGGAATCACATCCAAGTCACAATTAAGATCAGGCGTTCGGTAATGAATGGTTGGCGGCAAAATCCCTTCCCGTATAGCCATAACGCAAAAGATCGCTTCGAGGGCACCCGTTGCGCCCATCATATGGCCAGTCATGGATTTCGTGGATGATATCGGTATTTTATAGGCGAGCTGTCCAAACGCTCCCTTGACGGCTTTTGTCTCGGATAGATCGTTCAATTGAGTGGCCGTGCCATGTGCATTGATATATCCGACGTCTTCGAGATTGGCATGAGCGGAAGCCAGAGCCTGTTTTATGGCCGCGGTCCCCCCTTCCCCATTCTCGTGCGGTGCCGTGATATGGAAAGCATCGGCGGTTGATCCGTAACCTGCCAACTCTGCATAAATGGTCGCCCCTCGCGCCCGAGCATGCGTTTCACTTTCCAAAACAAGAACTGCCGCACCTTCACCCATTACCAGACCATCCCGGTTCTTATCGAATGGTGCAGGCGACATGGAATAATCGTCATTTTGACGTGACATCGCTCCGACGCGGTCGAACGCTGCTACGCCCACAGACGTGACGGTCGACTCGGATGCCCCCGCCAGTGCTACATCAATCATGCCGGACTTAAGCATCATTAGCGCCATACCGATCCCGTCAGCACCGGAAGCACAAGCCGACGCGACTGAAAAGCAGGGTCCTTTGATACCGTGATCTATAGCAATCAACCCGGATGCTCCATTTGCCATCAACATGGGAATGAGAAACGGGCTAACACGGCGCGGTCCTTCCTTATCATTGGCGAGCACCGCATCGGCAATCGACTTTAATCCACCGATCGCGGAGGAGATAATAATTCCAATGCATCCTGCATTGGTTTCGGTTACTTCCAGACCGGCATCGACAATCGCATCATTTGCCGCAGCAGTCGCCAATTGTTCAAAACGGTCGCGGCGCCGGGCTTCTCGACCTTCCATATATTTTTCGGGTTCGAAATTTTTGACTTCACAAGCGAAATGGACCCCCAATAAAGAGGAATCAAAAATTGTAATTGGCCCAACGCCTGAGACTCCCGCAATCGCATTCTTCCATGACTCCTGGACATTCAATCCAAGCGGGTTGACCGTCCCCATACCCGTAATCACAATTCGTTCCATTTCTGCTCCTCTAGGTATGAACTTTATAGCCTGAACCGGTTAATATCGCTACTACCGGACCAGACAATTCAGGTAATGTTTCATTCAACGCCTGCCAGACCAGTGCGGAGGTTGGCTCTACATAAAACCCCAGACGTGCCAGTGCGTCACGCCCGGACAAAATGTATCCTTCGTCCACAGTAACAAATCGGCCCCCACTTTCATGTGTGATCTTCACAACGGCCTCCGCTCGCAGAGGTGTGCGGACACGCACGCCTTCTGCCAACGTGGCAGGCGAGCGCCCTGCTGAAGCTAGACCATCGGTGACGAAATTTAATCCGATAATTCCCATAGCAAATAATGCTGCCAGAGGTGCACAGACCGAGGCTTGCACTCCAATGATGGCGGGCAGCTTTTGGATCTTACCAATGCGAAGCAATGACTGGAGGCCACGGCCCACTCCCAATAATAATCCTCCCTGCCCTGCAGGGATAAGAATCGCGCCCGGCGCCTGCCCAAGCTGCTCGACGATCTCATAAACACAAGTAGCGTAACCAGGAAGATTGAAAGGTAAATATGCATGGCTGGCATATACATCACCCTGCTGCGCGGCATTCCTGGCTGCCTCCGCCGCATTGGAACGCGGCCCAGGAACTGTGACCAACTCCGCACCGTACATCTCTATCTGCTGCCGTTTCGGACCCGAGGCATCTTCCGGCACATAAACCCGCGCCCTAATGCCAGCCCGGGCTGCATAAGCTGCAAACGAGGCGCCCGCATTGCCGGAAGAATCTTCAATGGCCTCCGTTACTCCTCGCTCATGAAGGAAAGAAACGAGGGTCGCCGAACCGCGATCCTTGAACGAACCGGTCGGATTGGCATATTCACATTTAAAATAAACCTCACGCCCGAAGGCTCTTCCGGTTATTAAGGGAGTATTACCTTCACCCAGCGATATCGGAATCGGCTGGTCTCCAAAAGAGGAAGCATACCGCCATATTCCAGGTTTATGTGGATCAACCTCCCCAAACGTCGGTGGTTCCATAAAATCATAAAGGCCGCCACATTTTGGACATTGATAATACACACCGATATCGGGATAAAGTCGCCCGCAATTGAGACAAACGATTTTCATCACTCTCCCGGCCTAGGTATATACTCACCTTCAACCCAAAATTCACCATTCGAGCCGAACTCTTTTTTCCAGATGGGGACAATTTCCTTAAGACGATCAATGCCATAACGAGCCGCGTCGAATACGCCGGTATCTCGATGCGCCGCCGTACAGGCGATCAGGACAGTCGGTGTTTGCGGGTAAAGTCTGCCAACTCGCTGGACAACCGCAATACCCTCCACGACAGGCCAGCGTTCACGAATTTCTTGAGCCACCTGCTGCATCTTCGCCTCTGCCATGGGGATATAGGCTTCATATTCAAGATAAGCTGTTTCATGCGGGTCGTTTCGCTCAGTCAAACCTCGCACCATGCCCGTGAAGATGGCAGCAGCACCGGTTGTTGGCGATGTTATCTTCGCCAGGAGGTCGTTGAGATTGATTTCTTCTTCAGTGATGAAAAAAATCGTCGGGAATGACATATTGTTAGCAACTCAAAAATCAAGGGGCTGATGTACAACCATTCCCCGAATTAAAACTCACGGCTTCCACCGCTCACCGGCGGAAAAAGCGCTATTTCAGCATTGCCTGGCACAAGAGCGTCATCAAACGCATATTCGTGGTTGATGGAGATCAGCACCGTTGGCATGGATGCGCTAAGGCCAGGATAATCACGTGCGACCTGATCTTTCAATCCCCGCACAGTTGTTCCTTCAGGGATCTCGATTTCCGAAGATTTTGTCCCTGCACGGTCGCGCAGAGTGGCAAAGAAAAGAAGTTTTATACGCATGCTTAGATCCAAATATTATCTTCCGCAGTCAGGGCATCCTCGATCTTGCCGGTATTTTTTGTTCCAACCGGTTCGATGAGCAAAATATGACATTCACTTTCTGCAAAGGGTCTATGTTCAGTACTTTTGGGGACAACAAACAGCTCGCCTTTATCCAATTTCACTTTCCCATCCCGGAAGAGTATTTCGAGGCTCCCTTCCAGCACCAGGAATAATTCGTCCGTTTCAGGATGATCGTGCCATACAAATCCATCCTTCACTTTTACCAGCTTGATATTGTAATCATTGAACTGAGAGATGATCCTGGGTGCCCATAAATCAGAGAATTTGCCCAGCTTAGCCTTCAAATTAATATTGGTATATCCCATTTTATATGTCGTTATTCGTTTTTAACGTCGCCGGATTGTCCCCCGTGCTTCTCTACCAATCGAATATTTTGGATCCGCATGGTTTTCTCAGCTGCTTTTGCCATGTCATAAACCGTGAGTGCCGCAATGGATACGCCGGTTAGCGCTTCCATCTCCACACCGGTTTTGGCAACCGTTTTTGCAGTCGCCGTGATGACCACTCCCGGTAATGAATCGTCCAGAGAAAGGTCTATATCAATCTTCGTAAGCGGAAGCGGATGGCATAATGGAATTAGTTCAGAAGTTTTTTTAGAGCCGATGATACCGGCGATTTGCGCCACCGTTAATACATCCCCTTTTATAATCTGACCGGTACGGATCAATTCCAAGGTTTCCTTCTTCATATGGACTTCGCCCCTTGCTATAGCGATCCGTTCCGTTACAGGCTTGGCGCCGACATCCACCATGCGAGCCCGCCCAGAATCATCGAGGTGACTCAATTTTGTTGACATGGACAAATTATAACCGCGCTTGCATGAATGATATAATGCACCCCGCCATGGAAAATATGCTTGGACGCCAGACCAACTACACCGTCCAACTTCCCGTTTATGAGGGACCGCTTGATTTATTACTCGACCTGATCGTGCGTGCCGAACTGGAAATCACGACGGTTTCCCTGGCTTTGCTCACAGACCAATATCTCACATACATTCATGGGCTCGATCAAGTGCGGGCCGATGAAATTTCGGCCTTCCTTGTGATTGCCGCCAAGTTATTGCAAATCAAGTCAGAAGCACTGCTGCCGCGTCCTCCGATACACGAACCCGGCGAGGAAGATGTCGGCCAGTCATTAGTAGATCAACTTAAACTGTACAAACGGTATAAGGAGATCGCCCAGGTATTGAATGAACGTCAATTAGCCGGTCTGCGGACCTATTTGCGTGTAGCGCCTCCCCCGAAAGTGGAGGCAAAACTAGATCTGTCGAATATCACCCTGGAGGCTCTGTTGGCTGCCGCGGTATCTGTTTTCGCAAAAGCGGAGTTGAAAGAACCGCTTGCGAGCGTGATCGCGGCACCGAAAGTAACTATCCGTGAAAAAATTGACCTGATCACTAAAACGCTCAAACAAATCTCTCATGCTTCCTTCCGCTCATTACTTGGAGAAAGACCCACCCGGCTCGAAATCGTCGTGACCTTTCTGGCTTTGCTTGAATTGATCAAACGGTACCGCGTAGAGGCCAGCCAAGATGCTCTATTCAGTGATATTCAAATCGACCGCCTGGAAGATTGGACGGATGATGAAGAGATCGAATTGGAGTTTGAATAAATATACGACCGATCAATTCGTGTAAATTCTCCCGGAGTAATGGATCAGATTTCAGACCTGCTTACAATCAGTCTTGTCTTTGGGGAATAATTCGCAGCGTTGTCCATAGGGCAACCGCCGCACCGGTAGCATCGAAGAGGAACACATCGAATAGTGACGGATGTCGTCCTGAAATAAAAGATTGATGAAATTCATCTGTGATAGCGTACAGTACCGCCAATATCCAGGCCCAACCGGCAAGTTTTTTATTCCATTTCAGCCCATGCCAGTAAGCCTCCGATAGCAGCCCATACCCGAGCATGTGACCGCCTTTCTTCACCAAAGAGTCGATGAATCCAAAATTCGGTAATTTATCGCCTGGGGTAGATGAAAAAATAAAAATAGCAGTCATAATCAAAATTGACATTCCCCACCGATAGATGAAATCTTTGATAATTTGCATACCAAATATTTTACCGTATCAGAAACCTCGAAAACGTCTAATCGAATTATTCCGACTGCTTGACATATTATCTTGTCCAGTATTTAATGCAGCACGTTTTTTTCCATGGACCAGGTTTATAAAAATTTTAATATGATTTGCATTCAAACCAATATCGAGTGAATGAGAAAGTAACCTTAATTCCTGGTTAGGAGATATGTATGTATAAAACAAACCAAATATGGGCTGCTGGTATTGCGGTTCTAACAGTAACAATCGCCTGCATCGGGTCTACCGTACCAACGGCGGCGCCGAATGCCGTTGATACCATCGTTGCGGCTACGATGCGCGCAATCACTCCGGCGAACACCGCTACTCCCCTTCCATCAGCGACACCACTTAGTACCCCTACCTTTGTAATACCAACCCTTCCTCCCGTGGGCTCAACGTTGGTACCACCCGCTGCGACCCGCATCAACTTCTTATCCAAGGCAACGACAGGCGTAGTGAGCGGACCGATCCAGCCGGGACAAATTCAATACTTTGTGATAAACGCCTCGCAGGGACAGCCCATGATTGTTATGGTTAATTCTCTGAATAACGATGTTACCTTATCGGTCAGAACACAAGGCGGAACCTGGATGCTCAATGCAGCTGCTCACCAGACTGCCTGGCAAAGCATGCTCCCAAAGACTGAAGATTATTATATTGGCATCTACGGCGGTGCCACTACCGAAAATTTCACCTTGACCGTGCAGATCCCCTCTCGGATCAAGTTCGCACAAGGCTCCATCACTGCTACAGTAAGCGGGCAAACCGTCGCTGGCTACAACGTCGCTTACACAGTCCTCGCCATCAAAAGCCAGTTGATGACAGTGAACTTAAACGGAGTAGCCAATAGCGCGGCGTTGACGATCTATGGATATTCCGATGGCCAGCCTTATCTTCGATCTGTGACAGGGCAAACCAGTTTCAACTTCAAGCTGCCTGCTACGCAAGATTACATTATTGAAGTTGTACCAAGGGCGGGTCAAGTCGTCAACTACACCCTTGTAGTAATCATTAAGTAAAATATCGCTTCAGATATTAAGAATCAGGTTGATTTTTGACAAATTTAGAGTATTATTGTCCAAATTTACAAATGATTGTGTAAATTTCTAAACCAATCTTCCGGTCTCAATAAGTTGAACTTTCCGGATAGTTTAGATATATTCCAATAACCAAAGGTATGGAGGTATTAATGGATCAAGGACGTGCACTAACGACGATCGTGGAGCAATGGAATTTGCTGAAGCACCCGTTCTATCAAGCCTGGTCTGCAGGAACGCTTGAAGTTAAGGATTTGCAAATTTACGCACGTGAATATGGCGCTTTCATCAAGACGCTTCCTCAAGGCTGGCTGGTATTAGATGACCCTGATACTGCCGAAGAAGAAAACGAGCATGTCGAAGATTGGAACGCTTTCACAAACGATCTAGGGGCCGAAACAGGAGTTCCTCAATTACCTGAGGCAATTTCCCTGGTGCAGATCGCACAAAAATTATTTTCTCAGCCCTCCACTGCTCTCGGCGCACTTTATGCCTTTGAAGTCCAGCAACCCGCTACCGCAGAATCCAAACTAAATGGACTGAATAAATGGTACAACATCAATGAAGCAGGTAAAAATTATTTCAAACTTCATTCCAAAAATTGGCATGAATCCGAAAAAATCCTGACACAAATAAATGCACTCTCGCCCGACAAACAAGAAATAGCCTTAGAAGCCTGCGCGAATATGAGCGAAGCCCTATGGGATGCGCTAAGCGGTATTCACAAAGAAACTTGTACCAACTAAAATAGAAATCCCCCGCTGTTGCGGGGGATTTTTTAACCGCAAATAATCAACAAATGAATCATCTTAAAGGATCAACTTCACCGTATTTATTGCAACATTCTAAAAATCCGGTTGACTGGTACTCATGGGGTGACGAAGCCCTGGAAAAAGCAAGGCGCGAAAACAAACCCATCTTCCTGAGCATCGGGTATGCAGCCTGCCATTGGTGCCATGTGATGGCGCATGAATCGTTCGAAGACGAAACCATTGCAGCCCTTATGAATGAAAACTTCGTCAGTATCAAAGTCGACCGCGAAGAACGCCCGGATCTGGACAGCATTTATATGGCTGCCACAATGGCTCTCACCGGTTCCGGCGGCTGGCCTATGTCAGTTTTCTTAACCCCCGACCTGCGTCCC